>CAZAIR010000110.1:0-8991 GCA_964485225.1 uncultured Burkholderiaceae bacterium | reverse complement strand
CACGCTGCGGCCTTGGGCGGCCTGGGCGCGCATCAGCGCCAGCCAGTCGGCTTGGTGGGGGCTGTCGAGGTGGCTCAGCGGCTCGTCCAGCAACAAAACCGGCGCTTGCACCGCAAGCGCCCGGGCCAGCAGCACGCGCTGGCGCTCGCCAGCGCTCAGAGAGCGCAGCGGGCGGTGGCGCCAGGGCAGGGCTTGGGCGGCCTGCAGCGCCTCGGTCACGGCCTGGCGGTCGGCGGCGCTGGGCAGGGCCAGCCAGCTTTGGTGGGGCAGGCGGCCCAGCATCACCACTTGTTCGGCGCTCAGCTCGGGCGCGCTGCCTTCCAGTTCGGTCGGCCCCAGCCAGGCCAAGGCTTGCGCCCGTTGGCGGCGCGGCACGCTGTCCCAGGCTTGCTGCTGCAGCTGCAGCGTGCCGTCCATCGGTAGCAGCCCGGCCAGCGCGCGCAGCAGTGAGCTTTTGCCGGCGCCGTTCGGCCCCACCACGGCCACCCACTCGCCGGGACGCAGCTGGGCGTGCAGTGGGTGCAGCACCTCGCGGCCGTCCAGCGCCAGGCGGCGCAGTTGGAGGTCGAGCAAGGCGGCGCTCACCGGCGGCTCCCGGGCAAGCGGGCCAGTAGGTAGGCGCCGCCCAACAAGGCGGTGGGCAGGCCTACGGGCAGCTCTTGCGGCGCCCACACCCAGCGCGCGGCGATGTCGGCCGCCAGCAGCAAGGCGCCGCCGCCGATGAACGACAGTGGCAGCAGCCAGCGGTAGCGGCTCACGCCCATGGCCCGCACCATGTGCGGCGCCACCAAGCCCACAAAGGCCACCAGCCCGCACTGCGCCACGGCAGTGCCGCTGCACAGCGCCAGCAGGGCCAGCAGCAGCCAGCGGCTGCCGTCCAGCGGCAGGCCCAGGCTGCGGGCGGTGTCTTCGCCCAAGCCCAATGCATCCAGGGTGCGGCTGCACGCCAGGGCCACCGCCAGCGCGGCCAGGCCCAGCGGCAGGCTCACGGCCACTTGTGGCCAGCCGGCCAGGCTGGTGCTGCCCAGCATGAAAATCTGCATGGGCCGCAGCGTGCTGGGGTCGATCAAGGTCAGCGCCTGGGTGGCGGCGGCCAGCACCACGCCCACGATCACCCCGGCGAGCAGCAAGCGCGGCGTGTGGGCCACGCCGCGGCTGAGCAGCACGGTCAAGCCCAGCGCCCCCCAGGCGCCGGCAAAGGCCGCCACATTCAGGCTGATGCCGCTGCCGGCCAGCAGCGCCCCGGCACTGCCGCCGGCCAGCGTGAGCACAGCGGCCACGCCCAGGCTGGCGCCCGCGCTGGCGCCCAGCAGGTAGGGGTCTGCCAAGGGGTTGCGAAACAAGCCCTGCGCGATGGCGCCGGCCAGCCCCAGCAGCGCGCCACAGCCCCAGGCGGCCAGGCTGCGCGGCAGGCGCAGCTCGGTCACCAAGGGGGAGCCGCTGAGCAGCGCACCATCCAAACCCCGCGCCCCCACCGACGCGCCCAGCAGCAGCAGGGCCACGCTGGCCAGCAGCAGGCCGACGGTGAGGGCCAGGGCCTGGCGTTTCATGGGGCGGGCAGGGCGCGCAGGCAGGCGGCGATGGCCAGGGCCGCGGCGCCCAGGCGCGGGCCGGGTCGCACCACCAGGTCGGCGGCTTCACGGGTGAGCGTGCACACGCGCCCCTGCCGCACGGCCGGCAGCTGCGCCCAGCCGGGGCGTGCGGCCAGTTGCGGGGCTTCGCGCGGGCTGGTGAAGATCAGCTGCGGCTGGGCCTGGATGATGAATTCCGGGTTCAACTTTGGGAAGGTGCCCAGGGCCGCGGGTACGGTGTTGACCAGCCCCAAGCGCGCCAGCAGGGCGCCGATGAACGAGGCCTCGCCGGCGGCGTACAGGCTGGCGTCCACTTCAAAGTAGGTCCGTGTGCCGCGCCAGCTGGGGGGCAGGCTGCGCGCGGCGGTGTCGATGTCGGCCTGCATCTGCGCCCATTGCGCCTGCGCCCGCTCCGGCGTGCCCAGCACGCGGGCCAGGTGGTTCAGCAGGCGCTGCACCTCGGGCAGGGTTTGGGCGTCCAGCGCCAGCACCGGGATGCCGAGCTGCTGCAGCCGGTCGTGCAGGCGCGAGGCCGGGGTCAGCAGCACCAGGTCGGGCTTGAGGCTGACGATCTGCTCCAGCGAGACCTCGCCCAAGCCGCCCAGCTGGGGCAGCTGGCGCACCTCGGGCGGGTAGGTGCTGAAGCGGTCCACCCCCACCAGCCGTGGGCAACCGCCCAGCGCACACAGCCCCTCCACGAGCGATGGGCCGAGCGCCACGATGCGCTGGGGCGCAGCGGGCAAGGTGACTTCGCGCTGCAGGTCGTCGCGCAGGCGCAGCGGCGTGGCCGAGGCACTGGCCCAAGCGCCTGCGCCGAGCAGCGCCGCCGCCAGCGCCAAGGCCCATGCCGCTGCGCCGCGCTTCACAGGCTCACCCGCAGGCCCAGCAGCCAGCTGCGGGGCATGACGTTGTAGCCTCCGGCGGTGGCGTAGGCCTTGTCGCCGGCGTTGGTCAGCTGCGCTTGCAAGCGCCAGCCCGGCGCCAGGGTGTAGCTGGCGTCCAGGTCCAACTGGCCGTAGCCCCCCAAGCGGCGGGTGTTGGCGGCGTTGTCGTAGCGGCTGCGGCTGAACACCACGTTGGCGCCCAGCTCCAGCGGGCCGGCGCCGCCGTACTGCAGGCCCAGGCTGCCGTGCGCCGCAGCGCGGCGTGCCAAGCGCAGGCCGGTGTCGCGGTTCTTGGCCTGGCCGAAGTCGGCACGGGCGCGCCAGCGCCAATTGGCGTCGATGTCGCCATCGGCGCGCAGGCTCAGGCCCTGCAGCAAGGCGCGGCTGACGTTGGCGTAGCAGCCGAAGGGGCTTGCACAGGGGCCGGCGGCGCCGAAGTTGATGAGGTCTTTGACGGCGTTGCGGTAAACCGTGGCCGAGGCCCGGCTGGCCGCGCCTTGCCAGCGCAGGGCCAGCTCGGCGTTGGTGCTGCGTTCAGGGCGCAAGGCGCGCACGCCGTAAGGGCTGGCCAATTGGTAGACCGTGGGCACGCGGAAGCCGGTGCCCACGCTGCCGGCCAAGCGCCAGCTGGGCGTCAAGGCGAGCGAGCCGCCCACCAGCCCGGTGCTGACGCCGCCATACACGCTGTCGCGGTCGTGCCGCGCTTGCAGCTGCAGGGTGCGGCTGGCGCTGGTGTCGGTCCAGCCCAGACCCAGGCTGTCTTGGTGGCGTTCTTCGCTGCCAGCGGCCACATCGTTGTTGCGCAGGCGGTCGGTGCGTCGCTCGGCCAGGGCTTGCAGCTGCTGCCCGGCGGCCGGTTGCCAGAAGCCCAGCAGGCTGGCTTGGTTCAGGCGCGTGGTGGTGCTGTAGCCGAACAGCGGGATCTCGTAGCGGTCTTCGCTTTGGCCCAGCTGCGCCTCGGTGCGCAGCGTGGGCGCCCAGGTGGCGCGCCAGGTCAGGCCAGCGGCTTGGGTGCGCTGCGTGTCGCGGGCGTCGCTGCCTGCGCCGGCGTCGAACTGCTCCTTCACGCGGCTTTGGCTCCAGGTCGCGTCCGCCGCATGGGCGGCATTCACTTGCCAGCTGCCGCGCAGGTGCGCGCTCTGGCGCTGCCAGCCGTCGCGGTCGGGGTTGTAGGTGAAGGGGCCCGCGGCCGGGGTGCTGGCGTTGAAGCCGTCGGCCCGCTCGGTGTTCAGGCTGGCGCTGTAGCGCAAGGCTTCGCTGCCGCCGCGCACGCTGGCTTCGGCCAGGCGTTGGCCCAAGTTGCCCGCGGCCACGCGGCCTTCAGCGCCCAAGCCGGCTTGGGCTTTGCGCGTGAACAGCTGCACCACGCCGCCGATGGCATCGCTGCCGTACAGCGCGCTGGCCGGGCCTGACAGCACCTCGATGCGCTCAATGCTGGCCAAGGGCAGGCCCTGCCAGCTGGCGCCGCCGGTGGCTTGGCTGTCGACGCGCACGCCGTCGAGCAGCACCACGGTGTGGCGGGAATCCGCGCCGCGCAGGAACAAGGAGGTGGTGGAGGCTGGGCCGCCGTTGCGGCTGATCTCCAGACCCGCTTCGCGCTGCAGCAGGTCGGCCAAGCTGCCGCTGCCCAAGCGCTCGATGGCCTCGCGGTCGATGACGCGCACTTCGGCCACGGCTTGGCTCAAGCGCTGGGGGCTGCGGCTGGCGGTTACCACCACCGGGTCGAGCAAGGATTGTGAAAAAGCCGGGCAGGCCGAAGCCGCCGCCAACGCAAGGAGGGACAGGCGCAGACCGCGCCGTTGAAAAGTCAACATGTGAAGAGACAGACAAACAAAGGCAGCGCGCCGGCATCCCCGCCAGCTGCTGCGACATGGTGGGCCGCTTAACGCGCCCCCACCCCGTTGTTGGCCGGTCTCCGGGCTGACGGCACGAATCCGGTCGCCTTCCCAAAACCCATGGTTTCAGTGGCCCTGACCAGACCGAGGAGCAATTGCGCCCCTGGCCGCTTACCGTTGCGGGGACAGCTCTGTTTGGGTGCGCCGCTTGAGGCTGCAGCACCCGCCAGATTCCCGTTTAACTGCAGCCCCCGAACGGCGGCTGCGAGCACCAACGGCCACCATTGTGCCCGCGCGCTGCGGGGCGCTCTTTCAAGGTGCCGAAGCGGCGGCTTTCGGGGCCTTTGGACTCTTGGGCGCTTTGGGCGCCTTGCCCGGCCCGGCAATGCGCACGGACTCCGAAGCAGCTGGGCTTGCAACCGCAGGCGGCTTGGCGCCAATCACTGCCGGCCGCGACCGTGCTTTGTAGGCCTGCGCTTCGGCACGCAGCCGCTCGCGGCGCTGGGCTTCGGCGCGGCGCGCTTCGGCCTGGTAACGGGCCTCGGCGGCTCGGCGATCGGCGGCACTGGGTTGATCGAACGCCAAGGTGGAGGCAGCGGCGTCAGGTCCGCAGGGGCGGTCGCTCAGCTGCCCCGGGCCGCACTGGTAGATGCGGCGTTGCTCGCGGCTGCTTTGGGCGTCGGCCCCCGTCCAGGCCAGGGCCAAGAAGGCGGCAAGCGTGGCGGCGGCTGGACGCAGGTTCATGGCGCAGGTTCCGAGGCGGTGGGGTGCGGTGCCGCAGCGTCTGCCACCTTGGGTGGTGGCACGGGCTTTGGTGGTTTGGGGCGTGGCGGCTTGGCGTGCAGGCGCTGCAAGGCTTTGTCCATTTCGCCGGCCAGCAGCAGCGGCAGCACGGGCAGGCTTTTGTGGATGCAGTCTTGCAACGCATCGCGCTCCGGCCCTGGTGCGCGGCGCAGCACGTAGCCCGCCACCTCGCCTTTGTGGCCGGGGTGGCCAATGCCGAGGCGCAGGCGCCAGAAGTCAGCGCTGCCGAGCTGGGCTTGCATGTCCTTCAGGCCGTTGTGCCCGCCCGTGCCGCCGCCTTGCTTGAGCTTCATCTCGCCCGGCGCCAGGTCCAGCTCGTCGTGCGCCACCAAGATTTCGTGGGGTTCAATCTTGAAGAAGCGCGCCAGCGCCGCGACCGACTTGCCGCTCAGGTTCATGAAGGTTTGCGGCTCCAGCAGCCACACCGGCCCTTGCGGCAGGTTGGCCCGCGCCACCAGCCCAAAGTAGCTGCGCTCGGGCTGCAAGCTCACTTTCAGTTCGCGCGCCACCGCATCCACCCAGGCGAAGCCGGCGTTGTGGCGGGTGTCGTCGTATTCCGCACCTGGGTTGCCCAGGCCGACCAATAGTTTCAGCATGGCCAGGATTATCCGGAGCACGCAGCGCCCACCCGCTGCCCGGAGAGGCCCTGGGCGCCGACCCCTTTCAATCTAGGAACCGTTGTGCGCTGCCTGTGGGCGGCAGCATGCAAGCTGCGCTGCGTCCGAACACCCGGTAGCGATGGCGGGCCACCCAACGGTAGAGCGGGTCTCGCACGGGTGCTGGTACGAGCCACGCCACCCAAACCAGCCGCCATGGCCAGCCCAGTGCATGCAGCACCCGGAAGATGGCGGCGGTGTGCTGCCAGCTGCGGGGGCCATCCACCAGCAACAGGGTTTGCAGGCCATTCACCGACAGCCCGGCGTCGGCCAGCAGCCGCTGCCCGGTGTCGCCTTGCATCGAGGCGAACTGCAGCCGGCCCAAGCGGTCGTGCCGCAGCAAAAACTGCACCCACGCGCTGCACAGCAGGCACTGGGCGTCGAACACCACGATCACCTTGCGTCCTCCGCTTTCAAATCCAAGTGGCCGCGGTAGCTGGCCACCGTGCCCACCCAGGGCAGCGCCGCGTGCACCTCAAAGTGAAAGCGCCCCTGCGCTTCCGTTTCCACCGCCAGCACCTGCGGCATCAGCCAGCGCGGGCAGGGCAGGCCCAGGCAACGCAGTTGCACCAACTGCATGCTGAGTTGTGCTGGTGTGGCCTGGAGCTCGAAGGTCAGCTGCACGGCCCCCAATCGCTCCTGCAACCGCCCGTTCACCACGCGCATGTCCGAGCGCATCGTCCGGCCAGGGAAGTGGCGGATCCAGGTCTCGGCCATCGGGCTGGCCAGCAGCTCAAAGCGCAGCGCACCGCTGGCCGCTTGCTGTGGCGCGCCCAAGCACCACGCCAAGCCGCGCGCCCAGAAACCGGCAGGCGCCGCCACCGTCACCCAGCCGTCCAGCTGGGTGTGGCCGCTCAGCGCATGGAAGCGCCGCACAAGGGGCGGCAAGCGCTCGAAGTCGGAGCCCAGCACTTGGGCATACAGCGACGAACGGCTCATGCCCCAGCCTCTGTCATCGTGATGCGCAGCCCCTCGGTTTCGCGTGCAAAGTCTTCCAGCGTCAGACAACCCACACAAGCGCGGGCGCCCACAAAGGGCTGTGCGCCCTGTTGCAAGCGGCGCACCAAGGCAGCGGCGGCCAGCGTGGGCACAAACGGTCCGTCACCGTGCGTGGCCAGCAGGTGCCAGGTGCGGGTTTGCGCCGCACCTTGGGCGTTGCGGCCCGCCACCGTCACGTGCATTGCACCGGCATCGGTGCCCAGGCCTTGCAGGGCATCGGCCATCCGCTTGAGCCAGCCCGCGTGCAGCGACCAGTCGCGAACCAGCCCCAGCCGCGTGGCCAAGGCCATGGCATTCATGCCGCGGTGCAGCGCGCGTAACTCCAGCCCCGCGCCGAAGCGCACCTGCGGCCGACCGGGGTAGCGGGGCGGCAGCAGCACCAGGTCCGGCACATCACAGGGCGACAACAGCCGCCGGCCCACCGGCGCCGGGTAGGCGTGCGCGGTGCTGCCCTGCCAGCCGTAGACCGCTGGACCGTCGCTCGGTAGTCGCTGGCCGCAATAACCCAAGATGGCCTGCATCGTGGCCAGTCCGCGGTCGGTGCGGTTGCCGGGGCTGATGCCGATGTCGATCTGGTCGACCTGCTGCCAGCCGTGCACCAGCTGGTCGACGACGGCGCTGGACAGGGCCGGGACCGAGCTGGCGCCGCTGGTGACCATCAAGCCGGCTGCTGAGGCTTCGGCGTCCAAGCACCCGATGCCCGCCACGAAGGCGCGTCCGTCGGCCAAGTCCACATGGTGCGCGCCAGCGGCGATGCAGGCCCGTGCTACCGCGTAGTCCTGACCCTGGAACGGCCCAGCGGTGTTCACCACCACCTGCGGAGCCAGCGCACGGAGCCGCTCAGCCCAGCCGGGTGCGTCGGTGTCGAGCTCGGCGGCGCTCAATTCGGCTTGGGCTGTTGGGATCAGGCCATCGACCAAGCTTCGGGGCCGGGCCAACGAGCGTCCCGCCACCGTGACCGCCAAACCCGATTGCCGCGCCAAGCGTTGCACCAAGCGCCGGCCAAAAAAGCCGGTGCCGCCGATGACCAGAACGCGGTAGGGATGCATGGTGGGTTCAAGCCGCCGCCTAAGCCGCAGCGCGCCTTCATTCTCGGTGAGCGTGGCTGGCACCACCCAGAAACGACGAAGCCCCGCCGGGGCGGGGCTTCGTGGGGAAGCAAACAGCCGGTGAGGGCGCTTTACTTCTTCTTCTTGGCGTCCTTGCCGCCCTTGGCCGGAGCTGCGGGTGCAGCGGCAACCACCACCTCTTCCACGCGCGGCTCAACCGGGGTGGCGATGACGGGGTTCGGCTTGCCGTGGGTCACGACCTTCACGCCAGCGGGCAGCTTGATGTCGTTGACGTGCAGGCTGTGGCCCTTGGTCAGGCCGCTCAAGTTCACTTCGATGAACTCGGGCAGTTCCATGGCCAAGCAGGTGATTTCCAACTCGGTCACAACGTGGCTCACGGTGCACTTGTCGGTCTTGACGGCCACCGATTCGGCTTCGCCCACGAAGTGCAGGGGCACCTTCTTGGTGATCTTGGTGGTGTTGTCCACGCGCTGGAAGTCCACGTGCAGGATCTGCTGCTTCCAGGGGTGCATTTGCACATCACGCAGCAGCACCTTGGAGACTTGGCCGCCCAGTTCCATCTCGAGGATGGAGCTGTGGAAGGCTTCCTTCTTCATGGCGTGGTACAGGGCGTTGTGGTCGATTTCGACCTTCGTGGGCTCACCAGCACCGAAAACGATGCCAGGGACCTTGCCCGAAATGCGCAGGCGGCGGCTCGCACCAGTGCCTTGCAGATTGCGCTCAAAAGCGACGAATTTCATGATTCACTCCAACTGAGTCGGTGGTTCGCGACCAAATCCACCGGTGACAAAAAAGGGCCGCCAACGTCGGGTCGGCAGCCCGGGGGCAGACGCCTCGCGGCGTCAATCTTCAAAAGTTGTTGTTTTGCTCCGCGAACAGCGAGGTCACAGACTCACCATCACTGATGCGGCGGATCGTTTCGGCGAACAAGAACGCGACCGACAGTTGGCGAATCTTGGGCGTCGCGCGAGCCGCTTCGTTCAACGGGATGGTGTTGGTGATCACGACCTCGTCAAGCTGCGAGCCCGCGATGCGCTCAATCGCTGGGCCCGACAAGATTGGGTGCGTGCAATAGGCAAACACGTGTTTGGCGCCACGATCCTTCAACACTTCGGCAGCCTTCACCAGGGTGCCGGCGGTGTCGATCATGTCGTCCATGATCACGCAGTTGC
>CAZAIR010000109.1:0-9181 GCA_964485225.1 uncultured Burkholderiaceae bacterium | reverse complement strand
TCAAGAACCTGATGCTGCCTCCCGCAGCCGATGGCAGCCGCGTTGAAGGTGGCTACACGCTGAAGAACGGCGCCAAGACCGCCATCTATGACGCCGCCATGGCCTACATCGCCGAAGGCACGCCCACGGTGATCTTTGCGGGCGAGGAGTACGGCACGGGCTCGAGCCGCGACTGGGCTGCCAAGGGCACGCAACTGTTAGGTATCAAGGCCGTGGTGGCCAAGAGCTTCGAACGCATCCACCGCAGCAACCTGATTGGCATGGGTGTGCTGCCCCTGCAGTTCAAGGCTGGTGACAGCTGGGAAAGCCTGGGCCTGAAGGGTGACGAGACCATCGACATCGCCCTGGCCAAGGACATCAAGCCGCAAGGCGATGCCACGCTGACCATCACCCGCGCCGATGGCAGCAAGAAGACCGTGACCCTGACGCTGCGCATCGACACCGCGATCGAGGTCGACTACTACTTCCACGGTGGCATCTTGCCGTTCGTGCTGCGCCAATTGCTGGCCGCCTGAAGCTGCGCTTGATTGCCGTGAAAGGGTGCTCTTCGGAGCACCCTTTTTTTTGGTCTACTGCAAGCACATCAACACCAAACTCTCTCAGCGGGCAGCGGCCACCAAGCACTGAACCCGTTGCAAGGGGACCCTCTCTCACTGCCTCATGGCCGGCATGCAGACCTCGAACGATGCAGCGGCTGCGCAACTGATCGCCGAGGCTTGGCGCAGCCAGCACCGGATCGGCGAAGCCCACCGACAAGCCGAAGGTCTGCCCGCACGGCTGGGCACCCACAACCCGGCGCTCCTGCGCAATGCGCGCATCGTTGAGGCTTTCTGGCAATGTCGCTACAGCCGCCCCGGCGCCGAACAAGTGGCCGAGCTGGCGAGGGACCAGCGCCAAGCCCAAGATGCAGGCGACGTCCGCTTTGAGTTCATCGCCAGCCTGGCGCTGGCCCAATGGCACAGCCACAACCAGCAGCACCAAGAGGCGCTCTCCCACGCACAAGTGGCACTGACGCTGTGCACCGACCGGCAACCTGAAGAGCGCTTCGACCGGGTGGTCGCGCTCAACAGCCTGGGCGTCTACCACTCTTACTTGATGGGTTGGTCTGATGCGCTGGATTGCCTGTACCAGGGGCTCCATTGGGCAGCCGACCTGCCCGAGCCGGGCTTGGAAGCCACGCTGCATGCGAACCTCGGAACCATCTTCTTTTCGACCGGCAATGTGCTCGATGCCTGGGCTGCTTTCGAACGCGCCGAGTCACTCCGGCCACGCAACCTGCTGGACCGCATCGGATGCAACCTGGCCTTGAACAAAGCCCACACGCTGTGCCGCCTGGGCCGCTGGCAGGCCGCACTGGACTGCGCGCTGCCGCTGTTGGCCGAATCAGCGCGCACGCCGCGTACAGACCCCTATGCCTTCGCCTTCGTGGCGCGAGCAGCCGCTGCCCTGGGGCGGGTAACTGAGGCGCTGGCGTGGGCCCAACAGGGCACTGCCATGGCCCATGCCCACCGGGCGACCGACGGCATGGCCGCAGCCCAGATTGCGCTGGGGTATGCCCACTTGGCAGCCGGGGATCACAGCGCAGCGTTGACTGCCTTCGACTCGGCCAAAGACGCACTGGGCTCGCATGGCGAGGTTTTTTATCGGCTGGAGGCCGAAGAGGGCTTGGCTGCCGCTGCACGGGAATCGGGCGATCACCCCGCGGCGATCAAAGCTTTGGACGCCAGCATTGCTTTGCGCGAGGCCATCGCCAGCTTGGCCACCCGCACGCAAGTGGCTGCCACCCGCATCCGCGGCAGGCTCGAGGAACTCAAGTTAGAGCGCAATCACGCGCGCCAAGCACAAATGGCTGCCGAGGCGAACCTGCAAGCGCTGCGGCGCACGCAGGCTGAGTTGCTGCAGGTCCAGCAACGCGCCATGGCCAGCAAGCTGATGGTGAGCCTTGCTCACCAAATCAACACCCCGCTGGGCACCTGCATCACGGCCAACAGCAGCCAACACGACGGCTTGATGGGCTTGATGCAGCAGCTGCAACAGAAGGCGTTGCGACGCAGCGAATTGCAGGAGGCGTTGCGTCGCGGCGTAGATAACGCCGACCTGATCGGCGCCAATTTGGCCCGCCTTGAACGCTTGATGCAGCGATTCGCGCTGTTCGGGACCGAACGCTTTCTCACGCAGGAGGAACTACCCCGCTTGATGGCCGATGCGGTATCGAGTGCGGCCCGTCGAGCAGGCCTAGAACCAGGCCGATGCTTCGAGCTGGCGATAGCGCGCGTTACCGTGCAGTGCGACGCCGCCGCCTTGCACGGCCTGCTGGCCGAGTTATTGGACAACGCACTGGCCGCTCGACGACCTTCCGACCCACCGATCGCAGTGACCGCGGCCAGTGACGGATTGCGCGTCCAGATCGATATCGCTGACCGGGGCCCCGGCATGTCCGATGCACACCGAAAGCGAGCGCTGAACCCCTACAGCCCGCCACCCGCCTCAGCCCCAACTCAAGCAGAGGCGATGGGGTTAGGCCTCGGCCTAGGTTGGCCCATCGTGAATCACTTGGCTCGCCACGTGCTGTTGGCCGACATTGGGCTGCATTCCAACCCACAGGACGGCACCCACATCAAGATTCAGCTGCCGCTCAAGCCCGACTGAGCCCATGCCTCCAGCAAAGCCTGGCCGGCACGGCTGAGCCGCCGGTCCTTGCGCCACACCACGAACCATTGGCGCCGGATCGGGAAGCCCGCGGCCTTGATCTCCACCAACCCGTTGGGTTGACCGCCCAGAGTGTGGCGACTGAGCACGGCCAGGCCCAAGCCCGCGGCCACCGCGTGTTTGAGCGCCTCGTTGGAACCGAGCGCCATGCGGGGTTGCCAGTCCACTCCCTTCGCGGCCAAAAACTGATCGGTGGCTTGGCGGGTGCCTGAACCTGGCTCACGCGCCAGGCGTGGCTCATTCAGCAGCCTCGCCAGTGGCACCGATCGACGCCCCGCTAGCGGATGACCACTGGGGCCAACCAGCACCAGCAAGTTCTCCATCAGGTGCCGGCGGTGCAAGGGCAATCCTTGTGGCGGCAACATCATCACCGCCAGCTCCGCGCTGCCGTTGGTCAAACGCTGGACCACGGCATCACGGTTCTCAACCGCAAGCTCGATATCGATGCCCGGGTGCGCTTGCGCAAACGGCCCCAGCAGCTCCGGCAAGAAGTACTCGGTCGTGGTGACTGCCGCCAAGCGCAGTCGCCCAGCCTCCAACCCACGCAGATCAGCAACGTCCTCTTCGAACCGACGCCATACGTCGAACAGCTCGCGTGTGGTGGCCAGCAACAGCTCACCTTCTTCGGTGATGCGCAACCCTCGACCCTGTGTCTCGAACAGCGTCAGGCCGGTGCTGCTGGCCAACTCTCGCAACTGTGTCGAGACCGTGGGCTGCGCCATGTGCAAGGCCTGAGCCGCCTTGCCCACGCCGCCCAGCCGCGCCACGGCTTCGAAGGAACGCAGTTGCGTAAAGCTGGCGCGCACGGCCGGAAGAGGAGCTTGCATAAATTGGATTAATGAATGTTAAGTATCAAAACATATCATTTTTCATGATGCATACGAAGGCAGACACTGCGCGCCGTTTTCCACCACACAAAGCTCGACATGCCGAACAAGACCCCGATCACCGTCGCCTACGGCGACGGCATTGGCCCCGAAATCATGGCCGCCTGCTTGCGCGTGTTGGACGCCGCTGGCGCCCAACTCGCGCCCGAAGTCATCGAGGTGGGGGAAAAGGTCTACCTCAATGGCAACACCAGTGGGATCGCTGCCGAAAGCTGGGCCAGCCTGCGCCGCACCAAGGTCTTCTTGAAGGGCCCCATCACCACGCCACAGGGTGGCGGCTACAAGAGCTTGAACGTCACCATTCGCAAGACCTTGGGCCTCTTCGCCAACGTGCGCCCCTGTGTGAGCTACGCACCTGCAGTAGCCACGCTGCACCCCACCATGAACCTGGTGATCGTGCGTGAGAACGAAGAGGACCTGTACGCCGGCATCGAACACCGCCAAACCGACGAGGTGTTCCAGTGCCTCAAGCTGATCACCCGCCCAGGCTGCGAAAAGATCGTCCGCCACGCCTTCGAGTACGCCCGCAGCAACGGCCGCAAGAAGATCACGTGCATGACCAAAGACAACATCATGAAGATGACGGATGGCTTGTTCCACCGCGTCTTCGATGAGATCAAGGTCGAGTACCCCGAGATCGCGACCGAGCACCAGATCATCGACATCGGCACCGCGCGCTTGGCCACCCAGCCGGAGCGCTATGACGTGATCGTCACGCCCAACCTCTACGGCGACATCATTTCCGATGTGGCGGCCGAGCTCACCGGCTCCGTCGGACTGGCCCCCAGCGCGAACATCGGCGAGCACGTGGCGATGTTCGAGGCCATCCACGGCAGCGCACCCGACATCGCCGGCCAGGGTATCGCCAACCCTTCCGGCCTGCTACTGAGCGCCGTGATGATGTTGGTGCACATTCGCCAAAGCGAGGTGGCTGCCAAGGTGCACAACGCTTGGTTGCGCACCCTGGAAGACGGCCTGGTGACCTGTGATTTGCACCCTGGCGCCAACGGTCAGGTGCTCAGCACCGATGCCTTTGCAAGCGCCGTCATTGAGCGCCTGGGGCAATTGCCACAGCAGTTCAAGCCCGTGAGCTACATCGATGCCCCCCAGGCCCGCAACACGGCCAAGCCGCTCTACACGCGCGCCAAACCGGCGGCCAAGCGCATCGTGGGCGTGGATGTGTTCGTGCACGCCGCCGACATGAGCGCCGACTTCCTCGCCGGCCGCCTCGCCACCCTCACCCACCAGCCCAAGCCGGCAGGTTTCACCCTGCAAATGATCACCAACCGGGGGGTCAAGGTGTGGCCCGGCGGATTCGCAGAGACCTTCTGCACCGACCACTGGCGTTGTCGCTTCATGGGCATCGACGCCGAAGGCAAGCCCCGCAGCGTGAACCACATCGACATCGTGCACCTGCTGGAGAACCTGGTGTCCGACAAGCTGGACTTCATCAAGACCGAGCACTTGTGCGAATTCGACGGCGTGCCCGGCTTCGCACTCGGCCAGGGTCAGTGAGCAAGGAGCGCCGCGGGATCGAAGTCGATGCCGCGCTCGCGCGCCAAGGCTTGCAGCAGCGGTAACAGCGGCCCAAGCTTCTCGTCGAGCGCATCGCGCACGGTGTCCACCATCACCTGCGTGCTGCGGTCGATTTCGATGTGCACCGCATCGCCAACGGCCTTGTCACCGAAGGTGGTCATGCGCAGGGTCTCCGGGATCAACCAGACCTCGAACCAGCCGGCGCCATCACGCTCGCGGTGCGCCTCGGCCACCGTCAAGCTGCAACCGTTGACACCGATGTAGCCTTTGGCGAACACGTAGCGCATCCACGGCGCCGGCAGCGCAAAGCGCAGCACATGGTTGTTCTCTGGGCGGCGGATCTCGGCCACAGTGGCGCGCGCATCCACATGGCCCGACAAAGGATGGCCACCGATCTCGGCTCCGTCTTTGGCGGCCCGCTCCACGTTCAGGGCCGAGCCCGTCTTCAGCGCACCCAGGGTGGTGAGGTTCAGTGTCTGGCCCATGACGTCGAACAATGCCGTGTCCGGCGCTGGGCGCTCGGTCACAGTCAGGCACACCCCGTCGCAAGCGACGCTGGCCCCGATGGCCAACTCACCATCAAACTGTGGCGGCAAGCGCAGGCGCAGTGTGTGCAAACCCTCGCGCGCGGCCACGTCTTCCACACGGGCCACACCTTGCACGATGCCGGTGAACATCAGCGCACCCCTTTGGCTTGGAGGGCGGGCAAACCCACGGTGAGACTGCCGTCGGGCCACTGGGCCACCGGGCGCTTGATCAAACTGGGGTGGGTGGCCATCAAGGCCAGGGCACCCGCTTCATCCACGGCCAGTGCCTGTTGCGCGGAATCCAGCTGACGCCAAGTGGTGCCTGCGCGGTTCAACAGCTGCGCCCAGGGCACCAAGCGAGCCCAGGTCTGCAACTGCAGCACGCTGGGGGCTTCCTTCTTGAAGTCCACAAAGGTGTGGGCCACACCCTGTTCGGTGAGCCAGGCCCTGGCCTTCTTGACCGTGTCGCAGTTGGGAATGCCGTAGAGGTGCATGGGGCAGAAGGTGAAAATGAAGGCGTGATTGTCCGACTGGATCCCGCCTCGCTCGCCTTCCCCAACCCCGCTTCGGCCTTGGGGCCAGACAGCGACGCCCCCGGCCTGCTGGCGGTGGGCGGCGACCTGCGGCCCGAACGCCTCGTCGCGGCCTACACGCAAGGCATTTTTCCGTGGTTCAGCGACGGCCAACCGCCGCTTTGGTGGAGCCCAGACCCGCGCATGGTGCTGCAAACGCAGCACTTCAAGCTGCACCCCTCGCTGCGCAAAACGCTGCGCCGCTTTCTGCGCACCCCCGGCTGCAGCATCCGCGTCAACCACGACTGTGCCGCGGTGATCCGCGCCTGTGCCAAAACCCCCCGCGACGGCCAGGGCGGCACCTGGATCGTCGACGACATGCAAACCGCCTACACAGAATTGGCAGCGCAGGGCTTTGTACACAGCGTTGAGACCTGGCGCGAAGGTGTGTGTGTGGGCGGTCTCTACGGGCTGCGGCTCGGACGCATGTTCTTCGGTGAATCGATGTTCGCCCATGCCACCGATGCTTCCAAGCTGGCCCTTTGCTACCTGGTAGCCCTGTGTCGGCGCGATGGCATCCCATGGATCGACTGCCAACAAAACACGCGACATTTGGCCAGCTTGGGGGCCGCACCCGTCTCCGGCGCGTCCTTCAGGCAGCACCTGTCAGACCACACCCCGGCGCCATCGCTAGGCCCTTGGCACTACGATCCGGCCGCTTGGGAGCACCTGCTGTGACGCAACTCAAAGACCTGCCATTCACCCAGGTGCAGTTCTATGTGACTGCGCCTTACACCTGCAGCTACCTTCAAGGTCGCATGGCCCGCTCGCAGGTGGCCACACCCAGCCATTTGGTGCATGCCGACGCATATTCCCAGCTGGTCACACAAGGCTTTCGGCGCTCAGGCTTGTTCACCTACCGCCCGAGCTGCGATGGCTGCCGCGCCTGCGTGCCACTGCGGGTGCCCGTCGCTGAGTTCAAAGCCAACCGCAGCCAGCGGCGCGCACTCAAGCAGCACGCCGAACTGAAGGCCCGCGTCACCCGCCTGGGCTTCAGCGAGGAGCACTACGCGCTGTACCTGCGCTACCAAGCCGCCCGCCACAGCGGTGGCGGCATGGACCAAGACAGCATCGACCAGTACAGCCAGTTCTTGCTGCAAAGCCGCGTTAACTCACGCCTGGTGGAGTTCCGCGACAACGAGGGCGTGCTGAAGATCGTCAGCATCCTGGACATGCTGAGTGACGGCCTCTCAGCCGTTTACACCTTCTACGACCCCGAGCCGGGCATGAGCTACGGCACGTTCAGCGTGATGTGGCAGATCAACCAGGCCCGCAGCCTGCGGCTGGCGCACCTCTACCTGGGGTACTGGATCGAGCAAAGCCCCAAGATGGCCTACAAGGCCCTGTTCCGCCCCTGCCAGCTGCTGCGAGACGGCCAGTGGGTGGACCTCGAATAGAGAGCCGGAAAGCAAAACGCGACCACTGGGGTCGCGTGCGCTGAGTACCGGATTAGAGAAACGTGGTGGGCGGTGCAGGCTTCGAACCTGCGACCCCTACAGTGTGAATGTAGTGCTCTACCCCTGAGCTAACCGCCCTGGCGTTACATACATTGCTGGTTGGATCATGGGTGGTGATTGGTGGGCGGTGCAGGCTTCGAACCTGCGACCCCTACAGTGTGAATGTAGTGCTCTACCCCTGAGCTAACCGCCCTCTTCCACCCCGTTCAACCAGCTTGGCTGCACCCGGGAAAGCCGCAGATTATGCCATGGCTTCGGGCGTTTCCAGCTGGCGCCACAAAGCGCGGCCTCCGGCGTCCTTGTCGAGGCCCGGCAACAAGGCCAGGTGCGCCGCGCGTTCTGCATCGGTAGGGCCCACGACCGGCAGGTTCAGGGCAGCAAAGTCGCAAGCCTCCAGTTCTTCCTCTTCTTGGGCGGCGTTGGAACGCGTCTCTTCGCCCAGGAGGCTGTGCTGGCCGCGCGTGAGGCGCACGTACACCTCGGCCAAAAGCTGCGCATCGAGCAAAGCGCCGTGGAAGCTGCGGCCGCTGTTGTCCACCTCCAAGCGGCGGCACAGGGCGTTGAGCGAATTGGCTTTGCCGGGGAACAGCTCTTTGGCCAGTTGCCAGGTGTCCAGCACGCTGGCCACGGTGTCGGCCATGGGGGCTGCGCCGATGCGGTTCAGCTCGGCATTCATGAAGCCGATGTCGAAGGCCGCGTTATGGATCACCACCTGGGCGCCGGCCAAAAACGCGCTGACCTCGGCGGCCACTTCGGCGAACTTGGGCTTGTCTGACAAAAACTCGCTCGACAAGCCGTGGACCTTGAAGGCCTCCTCGGGCATGTCGCGCTCGGGGTTCAAGTACAGGTGCAAATGCCGGCCGGTGAGCTGGCGATCGACCATCTCGACGCAGCCAATTTCCACCACGCGGTCGCCCTTGTCAGGGTCCAGGCCGGTGGTTTCGGTGTCGAAGAAAACCTGCCTCATGCGCGCCCCTGCTTGCGTTGACTCCAAACGATGATGGCAACGCCAATGAGCACCATGGGCACGCAGAGCCATTGGCCTTGGCTGAGTTGCAGCCAACGCAAGCCCAGGAAGTCGTCGGGCTCACGGAAAAACTCAATCACGAAGCGCATGGCACCGTAGCCAACCAGGAACAGACCACTGACCTGCCCCAGCGGGCGCGGCTTGCGCGCGAACCACCACAACAGCACGAACAGCAGCAGCCCTTCGGTCAGCGCTTGGTAGATCTGCGAGGGGTGACGCGCCAAGGGGCCACCGCCTTTGAACACCATCGCCCAAGGCACGTCGGCGCCGGCCACGCGACCAAAAAGCTCACCGTTGATGAAGTTGCCGATCCGCACTGTGAAGATGCCAGTGGGCACACAGGGCGCCACGATGTCGGTGACCTGCCAGAACGAGCGTTTGCGGCTGTAAGCGAACCAGGCCAAGCCGGCGATCACGCCCAGCAAGCCGCCATGGAACGACATGCCCCCTTCCCACACCTTCAAGA
>CAZAIR010000108.1:0-9306 GCA_964485225.1 uncultured Burkholderiaceae bacterium | reverse complement strand
GCGCATTGGTGGTGATTTCACCGGCCAGCACCACCAGACCGGTGTTGCACAGGGTCTCGGCGGCCACGCGGCTCAGGGGGTCCTGGGCGTAGATCGCGTCGAGGATGGCATCGGAGACCTGGTCGGCCACCTTGTCGGGGTGCCCTTCAGACACCGATTCCGACGTGAACAGAAAATCGCTAGAAGCCACTTCTTAAACTCCAAGTGTTGATTGCAACTGGCGTTGCCGTCTCGGACGAGTGGCGGCGACGCTTTAGCGGAATTTGTTTGGCGCGCTGAAGACACCGCACCTGTCGCCCCGCAAGTTGTCCATTTAACTCGGCGACCCTCCCATTATCTGCCCATGTTTTTGTTGCGATGGATGGCCCGTTGGCCACTTTGGTTGTTGCACCTGTGCGGTGCTACCGCCGGTTGGGTGGCTTATGCGGCTTCTGCGGTCTACCGGCGGCACCTGAAAACGCATGCCCGCATGGCCGGCGCCACGCCGGCGCAAGCGCGTGGGGCCGTGGCGGGGGCAGGGCGCATGCTGTTTGAAATCCCTTGGCTTTGGCTGCGTCCACCCACCCAAAGTCTGGGCGATTGGGTGCGCTGGGATGGCGCCGAGCACATGGCGGCCGGTTTGGCCAAGGGGCGGGGCCTCTTGGTGTTGACGCCGCATTTGGGCTGCTTTGAGGTGGTGGCGCAGGGCTATGCCGAACGATTCGGGGCGCAGGCACCGATGACGGCGCTGTACCGCCCGGCGCGCAAGCCTTGGCTGCGCGAGCTGGTGGCGGCTTCGCGCAACCGGCCAGGCTTGGTGGCTGCGCCGGCCGCCCTGTCGGGTGTGCGCCAGATGCTGCGGGCGCTCAAAAAGGGCGAGTGCGTGGGCGTGCTGCCCGACCAAGTGCCGCCCGATGGCCAAGGCCTGTGGTTGCCGTTTTTCGGCCAGCCGGCCTACACCATGACCTTGGCTGCCAAGCTGTTGCAGCAAACCGGTGCGGCTGCGGTGGTGGTGTGGGGTGAGCGCGAGCGGGGCGGTCGGGGTTACACCATCCACGTGCGGGAGTTCAGCGTGCCCGAGGGGGCGGACCTGCCAGCCGTGGCGCTGTTGATCAACCAGGCCATGGAACGCTTGATCATGGAAGCGCCGGAGCAGTACCTGTGGGGCTACAACCGCTACAAGGGCCCGCGCAGCGCTGCCCCGGAGGGTGAGGCATGAGCGCTTTGTTGGGCCGCTTCGGCGCTTGGTTGGCGATCGGCCTGCTGTGGCTGTTGCACTGGCTGCCGCTGCCCTTGTTGGCAGCCTTGGGGCGCGGCTTGGGGGGCTTGCTGTACCGGCTGGCGCGCTCGCGCCGCAAGGTGTGCTTGCGCAACTTGGCTCTGTGTTTCCCCGAGCAAACCGAAGCCCAGCGTGAGGCGCTGGCAAGGGAGCACTTTGGCTGGATGGGGCGCTCGATCCTGGAGCGTGGGCTGCTGTGGTTCGCGTCCGAGGCGCGCTTGCGCCGCTTGATGGTGTTTGAAGGCGACATCCGCCAAGCCGAGCGCAGTACGCAGCCGGTGATGTGGTTGCTGCCGCACTTTGCGGGGCTGGACTGGGCCGCGCCGGCACTGATGCTGGGGCAGGCCAAGCCGGCGGTGGACGTCTACCAGCGCCAAAGCAATCCGGTGTTCGACGCCGCGCTGATGAAGGGCCGTGGACGCTTCGGCACCAACGCCTTTGTGGACCGGCATGACGGCATCCGTCCGGTGATCAAGCTCATTCGTCAGGGCTACGGTTTTGTGAACGCACCGGACATGGACTTTGGTCGCGACAACTCGGTGTTTGTGCCCTTCTTCGGCGTGCCCGCGTGCACCTTGCTGGCCCCTGCCAAGATGGCGGCCAGCCTGGGCATGACCGTGCTGCCGCTGATCGTCCACATGCTGCCCGGTGGAAATGGCTATCGAGTGATCGCGCCGCCGCCCATTGACGGTTTCCCGAGCGGCGACGCCACGGCCGACACCGCCACCCTGAACCGCTGGCTGGAGGCCCGCATCCGCGAGGCGCCGGCCCAGTATTTGTGGGTGCACAAGCGCTTCAAAACCCGGCCCGAGGGCGAGCCGGGTCTGTATTGACGCTGACAATCGCTAGCTATGCGTTTGTCGTTCACCAAGATGCAGGGCGCCGGCAATGACTTTGTCGTCATCGACGCCACCCGCCAGCCCTTCGCCCTCAGCCCCGAGCAACTGCGTCGCTTGGGCGACCGCCGCTTTGGCGTGGGTTGCGACCAAATCTTGGTCATCGAGCCCAGCCTGGAGGCAGGCATCGACTTCCGCTACCGCATCTTCAACGGCGCCGATGGCAGCGAAGTCGAGCACTGCGGCAACGGCGCGCGTTGCTTCGTGCGCTACTGCGTCGACAAAGGTCTGACCACGCAAACCGAGATCCGCGTGCGCACCGTCAACGCCGTGCTGACGCTGCAGGTGGCGGGCGACGGCCGCGTGCGCGTCGACATGGGCCCGCCCATCTTCGAGCCGGCGCGCGTGCCCTTCATCCCCGGCGATGTGCCCCTGCTGCAAGGCGCGGCCGTGCTGTCCATGGGCAATCCGCATGCGGTGCTGCGGGTCGACGATGTGGATGCCGCCGATGTCGGCCGGATCGGCCCCCAGGTGCAGGCTTTGAGCGCTTTCCCACAGGGCGTGAACGTGGGCTTTTTGCAAGTGCAGGACCGCGGCCATGTGCGGCTGCGCGTCTACGAGCGCGGCGCGGGTGAAACCCTGGCCTGCGGCACCGGCGCTTGCGCGGCGGTGGTGGCGGGCATCCGCGCCGGCTGGCTGGATGGCGCGGTGGAAGTTCAAGCGCGTGGTGGGCAGCTGCGCATCGAATGGGATGGCACCGGCTCGGTCTTCATGACCGGCCCGGCAGAGACAGTTTTTGACGGAGAAATCACCCTGTGAGCAACATCGAAGGCATCACCGAGCACGACATCGCCAACTACCTGGCGGCCAACCCCAGCTTCTTTGAGCGTCACGCCGACCTGCTGGCCGCTGTGCAGCTCAGCCACCCGCTGGGCCACCGCACGGTGAGCCTGCAAGAGCGCCAGGCCGACATGCTGCGCCAGCGCATCAAGGGGCTGGAGCAGCGCATCATCGAAATGATCCGCGCCGGCACCGAGAACCTCGGCCACTTTGAGAAGCTGCAGCGCTGGACGCTGGCCCAGCTGCAAGACGGCGAGCCCGAGGCCATGCTGGCCGGTTTGCGGGAGCAGTTCCTGATCCCCCAAGCCGCCCTGCGCTTGTTCAAGGTGCAGCCGGCGTTTGCCGAAGCGCCTTGGGCTGCCGCGGTGCCGGCTGCGGTGCAGGCCGAGGTGGCCGCCTTGGCCGAACCCATTTGCACCCTCAACGAAGGCCAGGCCGTGGCCCGTTGGGTGGCGGGACCCGTGGCCTCGATGGCTTTGGTGCCCTTGCGCCGGCCCGGCCAAGGCCCTGAGGTGGCGCCCTTCGGCTTGATCGTGCTGGCCTCGCCCGATGCCACGCGCTACGCGCCCGACAAAGGCAACGAGTTCCTGCTGCGCGTGGCCGAAGTGGCCGGCACGGCCTTGGTTCGCTACCTTGCCTGAACCCGGCCCAGGCGCCGAACCCTTCGGCGCCTACCTGCAAACGCTGCGGGTGCAGCGGCGCTTGGCCGACCGCACCCTGCAGCTGTACAGCGATGCGCTGCAGCGCCTGCAACTGGGCTGCGAGCAACTCGGCGTGCCGCTCGATCAATTGCGCCCCAGTGGCAGCCGCGAGCTGCTGGCACAGCTGCATGCGGCGCACTTGGGGCCGCGCAGCCTGAGCCTGATCCTCAGCGCCTGGCGCGGCTACTACCGCTGGCTGGCCGCCCAGCGCCTGATCGACCACGACCCCCTGGCCGGCGTGCGCGCCCCCAGGGCCAGCCGCCCGCTGCCCAAGGCTTTGGCCGTGGACGACGCCGTGGCGCTGGCCAACATCACCCAAGGCGACGAGCCCGCCGCGCTGCGCGACCGCTGCCTGATCGAGTTGCTCTACGGCGCTGGCCTGCGCATCAGCGAGGTGCTGGGCCTGGACCTGCAGCCCGGCGGCGCTGGTTTCCTTGACCTGAGCAATGCTGAGGCCCAGGTGCTGGGCAAAGGTGCCAAGCGCCGCGCCGTGCCGCTGGGCACGCAAGCGCTGGCTGCTTGCCGTGCCTGGCTGCAGGTGCGCGCGCAGCTGGCCCGCCCTGATGAACCCGCCTTGTTGGTGGGCACCCGCGGCGCCCGCCTGAGCGCCGGCCAAGCCCGCCAGCGCCTGGCCCAAGCCGCCCAAGCCGCCGGCCTGCCCACCCATGTGCACCCGCACATGCTGCGCCACAGCTACGCCAGCCACCTGCTGCAAAGCAGCGGCGACCTGCGCGCCGTGCAAGAGCTGCTGGGCCACGCCAACATCAGCACCACGCAGGTCTACACGCGGCTGGATTGGCAGCACTTGGCGCAGGTTTACGACGCGGCGCACCCGCGGGCCAAGGCGCGCACGCCCGGCAAGGGCGGGGCGGGTGGATCTGGCGGCTGAGCGCGCCGCCGCAGCCACAATGCGGCGCCTATGAAAACCATCACCTTGCGCGAGGGCAAAGAGCGCTCGCTGCAGCGCCGCCACCCTTGGGTGTTCGAGGGCGCCGTCGCCCGCGGGCGTGCCGACAGTGGCGAAACCGTGCGCGTGGAAAGCGCCAGCGGCGAGTTCCTGGCCTGGGGCGCTTACAGCCCGCACTCCAGCATCAAGGTGCGCGCTTGGAGCTTTGACGCCGCGGAGCGCATCGACGCCAGCCTGTTCGAGCGCCGCGTCCGCACCGCCGTGGCCCTGCGCGAGCGCTTGGCCATCGACAGCAACGGCGTGCGCCTGGTGCACGGCGAGGCCGATGGCCTGCCCGCCTTGGTGGTGGACCGCTACGGCGACACCCTGGTGGCGCAGTTCGGCGCGGCGGGCGTGGAGAAATGGAAGGGCGTGATCGCCGATGCGCTGTTGTCGGTCACGGGCCTGACGCGCTTGTACGAGCGCAGCGACAGCAGCGTGCGCCAGCTCGAAGGCTTAGCCCTAACCACCGGCTGGCTGCGCGGCAGCGGCGACACGCAGATCGAGCTGCAAGAAGCCGGCTGGCGCCTGACGCTGGATGTGGCCGAGGGCCACAAGACCGGCTACTACCTGGATCAGCGTGACAACCGCGCCGCCTTCGCCGGCTGGGTGCGGCGCCTGGGCGCGCAGCGCGTGCTGAACTGCTTCAGCTACACCGGCGGCTTTTCGGTCGCGGCCTTGGCCGGCGGCGCCACCGAGGTGACGAGCGTCGATTCATCGGCCCCCGCCTTGGCCCGGGCCTGCGCGCACGTGGAACTCAACGGCCTGAACCCAGCCCACCACACGGCGGTGGATGCCGATGTGAACGCCTTCCTGCGCCAATGCCTGCGCGAGGGGCGGCAGTTCGACGCCATCGTGCTCGACCCGCCCAAGTTCGCCCCCACGGCCGCGCACGCCGACCGCGCCAGCCGCGCCTACAAAGACATCAACCGCCTGGCCTTGCTGCTGCTGGCGCCCGGCGGCCTGCTGGCCACCTACAGCTGCAGCGGCGGCATCCCGCCGGATTTGTTCCACAAGATCGTGGCCGGTGCCGGCTTGGACGCGGGCGTGGACGGCGCCATCGTGGCCCGCTTGGGCGCCGCCGCCGACCACCCCCAAACCATTTGTTTCCCTGAGGGCGAGTACCTCAAGGGCTTGTTGATCGTGAAACGCGCATGAGCTTTGTTCGCTTACCCGCCTTGACCTTGGCCGGCCTGCTGGCCAGCGCGCCGGCCTTCGCTGTCGATGACGCAGCGCCCTTCGTCAGCCCGAAAGACACCCGCCCCGCCACGGTGGAGGTGAGCTACACCCCCCAAGCCATGCCGGACGGCGGGCGTTCGGCCTGGCTGGGCACCAGCTGGCTGGTGGCGGTGGACGATAACTGGGGCGTGGGCCCCACGATGCTGGCCACGGCCAAGGGCGATTACGGCGGCATCTTTATCTTTGCCGCCACCGCCCAGCGCCGCTGGCGCCTGGGTGCCAACACGCACCTGGCCACCAGCCTCACGCTGGGCGCGGGCGGTGGGCTCAGCACGGCGCAGCTGCGCTTCGGCGGCGGCTTCATGGTGCGGCCTGAAATCGCGCTGCGCCAGGAGTTTGGCCCTTGGTATTTGAGTGGCGGCGTGGCGCACACGCGCTTCCCCACAGGCAACGTCAAGGGCACGCAGTGGACGGTGGGCGTGGGCCGCATGGACGACTTCCGCGCCTTCCGCCCCAGCGACGCTGGCCGCACTGGTCGCACCTTTGCGCGCGGCGGCGTGGGCTTTGACGAGATCGCGCTCAGCGGCGGCTTCTACAGCCCGACGGGTAACAGCGCCAAGCGGGACGGCGTGCCGCTCACCCAACGCCTGGGCCGCGCCGGGGCCGATGCGCGCCAGTACGTGGCGCCTGACATGTGGTGGGGCATCGAAGGCGCGGGTGCGGCCAAGGGCGGCATCGACGGCTACATGGAAGCCTTGGTGAACGGCGGACGCGATTGGGCGCTGGGCCATCCCAACCTGCGCCTGGGCCTGCAGGCCGGCTTGGGCCTGGGTGGCGGTGGCGGGGTGGACACCGGCAGCGGCTGGCTGCTGCGCGCCGGCCCCACGCTGCGCTGGATCACGCCCTGGGGCCCGTCGCTGCGCCTGGATGCCAACCGCACCCACGCGGTGGATGGCCGTTTCTCGGCCAACGAAACGCGCTTGAGCCTGGTGCTGCCGCTGGAAGGCCGGCGCAGCGTGGACACCAACGGCACCGACCGCGAAGACGGCACGGTGGTGGTGCAAACGCTGGCGGCGGGTGTGCACCACTTGTCGAACGTGCGCTTCAAAGACGGCTCGCGCGAGGGCGTCACCAACGCCGTGCTGTCGCTCAGCCGCGAGCTCACGCCCACCTTCTACGGCACGGCGCAAGCCAATGCCGCCGCCGGTGGCAAGGCCGGCGCTTATGCGGTGGGCCTGTTCGGCCTGGGCGCGCAAAGCCCGCTGTGGGCGGGGCACTGGCGCGCTGGCGTTGAAGCCCTGGTGGGTGCGGCCGGCGGCGGTGGCATTGCCGTGGGCGGCGGCGCGGTGGGGCAGGGCGAGCTGTGGCTGCAGTACGAGGGCACGGGCGCCCGTGAGCGCCTGCGCGTGCGCGCCGGCCTGGGTCAGTTCCGCACCCTGCGCGGCAGTGCGCAAAGCGCGCCGATGGTGTCGCTGAGTGTGGGCTACGCCTACGGCGTGCTGGGGCGCTGAATCAAGCCGGCAGCGGCAGCGGCAGCTGCGGGTGGAACTTGGCGCGGTGCGTCGAGAAAAACGCCTTCACGTTGCGCACATTGGCTTGTGAGGTGAACAGGCGCTGGCTTAAAGAGAGGTAGGCCGGCATGTCGGCCGCCTGCAGCACCAGCACGAAGTCAGGGCCCGGCGACACGCGGTAGCACTGCTGCACCTCGGCAAACGCCACCGCGTGCTGCTCGAAGGCGGCCAGCCACTCGGCGCCCTGGCGGTCCAGCGTCACCTCCACCAAGGCGGTCAGCCCCGGCGCGAAGTGCGCCGGGTTCAGCACCGCCACCTGCCGCTCGATCACCCCGGCCTGCACCAGCGCCTTCACCCGCCGCAAAGCGGTGGCGGGCGACACCCCGGCCCGCTCGGCCAGCGCCTGGTTGGTGAGCGTGCAATCGGCCTGCAGCAAAGCCAGCAGGCGCAGGTCCACCGCATCCAAGGGGGGTGCGGCGTGTTCATTTATGCCATTCATGAGCTGATTTTGATCGAAAAGTTCTTCATCACACTGTGATGAATGAATTCGTCAAAAGTTGCCAGCAAATGAATACTCATTCCATCCGGCCCTGCCTAGGATGCGCCCCTCATTCAACGGCCCCCGGCCCAGGAGACCTTCATGTGCGGCATCGTCGGCGCAGTCAGCGCGCGCAACATCGTTCCCATCTTGGTGGAGGGCCTGAAGCGCCTGGAGTACCGCGGCTACGACAGCTGCGGCGTGGCGGTGCACCAGGGCGGCGAGCTGCGCCGCGCGCGCTCCACCAGCCGTGTGTCCGAACTGCAAACCCAGGCCGCTGAAGACGGTATCGCCAGCGGCGTGGGCATCGCCCACACCCGCTGGGCCACCCACGGCGTGCCGGCAGTGCGCAATGCCCACCCCCACTTCAGCCACGGCCCGAACGCGGCCGAGGGCAGCGCCGGCCGCGTGGCCCTGGTGCACAACGGCATCATCGAGAACCACGACGAACTGCGTGCCGAGCTCCAAGCCCGCGGCTACGTCTTCCACAGCCAGACCGATACCGAGGTCATCTGCCACCTGGTGGACCATCTTTACAGCGGCGACCTGCTGGACGCCGTGCAACAGGCCGTGGGCCGCCTTAAAGGCGCCTACGCCATTGCCGTGTTCCACCGCGACGAGCCGCAGCGCGTCATCGGCGCCCGTGAGGGCTCGCCCCTGGTGCTGGGCCTGGGTGAACAGGAGGCCTTTTTGGCCAGCGACGCCATGGCCCTGGCCGGCGTCACCGACCAGATCTGCTACCTCGAAGAGGGCGACGTCGTCGACCTGCAGTTGGGCAAGCACTGGATCACCCACAAGAGCGAGGCCGGCCGCTTCGAGCAGGTGGTGCGCGAGGTCAAAACTGTGCACGCCCACAGCGGCGCTGCCGAGCTGGGCCCCTACCGCCACTACATGCAGAAGGAAATCTTCGAGCAGCCCAAGGCCATTGCCGACACGCTGGACGCCGTCGAGCAAATCGGCCCCGAGCTGCTGGGCGACGGCGCCGCCGCGCGCCTGAAGGACATCGACCGCGTGCTCATCCTGGCCTGCGGCACCAGCTACTACAGCGGCAGCACCGCCAAGTACTGGCTGGAGAGCATCGCCAAGATCCCCACCAGCGTGGAGATCGCCAGCGAATACCGCTACCGCGACAGCGTGCCCGACCCCCGCACCCTCGTCGTCACCATCAGCCAAAGCGGTGAAACCGCCGACACCCTGGCGGCGCTGAAGCACGCCCGGTCTTTGGGCATGCTGCACACGCTGACCATCTGCAACGTCTCCACCAGCGCCATGGTGCGCGAGTGCGAGATGGCCTACATCACCCGCGCCGGCGCCGAGATCGGCGTGGCCTCCACCAAGGCCTTCACCACCCAGCTGGTGGGCCTGTTCCTGCTGACCCTGGTGTTGGCCAAGCAGCGCGGCTTCCTCACCGAAGCGCAAGAAGCCGAGCACCTCAAGGACCTGCGCCACCTGCCCGTGGCCGTGCAAGCCGTGCTGGCGCTGGAGCCGCAAATCGTG
>CAZAIR010000107.1:0-9324 GCA_964485225.1 uncultured Burkholderiaceae bacterium | reverse complement strand
CATGCGCGAAGGCTCGGGCATGGTGGAGTTCCACAAGCGCTTCCCGCAGCGCTACTTCGATGTCGGCATTGCCGAGCAGCACGCCGTCACCTTCGCCGCCGGCATCGCCTGCGAAGGCCTGAAGCCCGTGCTGGCGATCTACTCGACCTTCCTGCAGCGCGGCTACGACCAACTCATCCACGACGTGGCGCTGCAAAACCTCGACGTGACCTTCGCGCTGGACCGCGCTGGCCTCGTGGGCGCTGACGGCGCCACCCATGCCGGCAACTACGACATCGCTTTCACGCGCTGCATCCCCAACATGGCGGTGCTGACGCCGGCCGACGAGCGCGAGTGCCGCCAGTTGTTGTGCAGCGCCTACCAGCATCCCGGGCCTGCCACCGTGCGCTACCCGCGTGGCGCCGGTGTGGGCGTTGAAACCGGCACCGACCTGACGCCGCTGCCATGGGGCCAAGGCGAAGTAAGGCGCGAAGGTCACGACGTGGCGATCTTGGCCTTCGGCACCCTGCTCTACCCCGCCCTGAGTGCCGGTGAAGCCTTGAATGCCACCGTGGCCAACATGCGTTTCGTGAAGCCTCTGGACACTGCTTTGGTGGAGCGCCTGGGCCGTTCGCACCGCCTGATCGTGACCGTGGAAGACGGCTGCGTGATGGGCGGCGCCGGCAGCGCGGTGTTGGAACACCTGCAAGCCCAAGGCATCAGCACCCCGGTGTTGGTGCTGGGCCTGCCCGACCAATTCATCCAGCATGGCGATGTGGCCAAGCTCATGGCCGGTTGCGGCCTGGATGCTGCCGGCATTGAGCGCAGTGTGCGGGAGCGCTTGGGCCAACCGGCGCTTCGAGCGGTGTCCTGAATCGCCTCATAGATTGAAGCCATCGTTCAAATAGCTTGGCATTGGGGCCGCTGGCCGCATGTGATGCTGTCAGCCTTTCCAGAGAACAACACCGATGAGCCCGACCACCGGCCACGTGCCCATTCCCGACACCCAGAGTGAGCGCGATGTGCGCCACATCGCCATCCAGCGGGTGGGCGTCAAGCGCGTCAAATTCCCGCTGTTGGTGCAGACCGAAGGCGGCGTGCAGCCCAGCGTGGGCGAGTGGACGCTGGACGTGGCCCTGCCCGCTGAGGCCAAAGGCACGCACATGTCGCGCTTCGTGGCGTGGCTGGAAGCCGGCGCTGACACGCCCCTGAGCGCGGCTTCGCTGCGCGAGCGCCATCTGCAGATGCTGGAGCTGCTGCACGCCAGCGAAGGCACGATCGAGGTCGCCTTCACCTGGTTCGAGCGCAAACGCGCCCCCGTGTCGGGTATCGAGAGCCGGCTGGACCACCAAGCCAAGTGGGTGGTCGAAACCCGCGCCGGCCACACCACGGTGTGGCAAGAGGTGGCTGTGCCGGTGAAGAGCCTGTGCCCTTGCTCGAAGGAAATCAGCGACTACGGTGCCCACAACCAGCGCTCGATGGTGACCATCCGCGCCGAGTGGTTGCCCACCAACCCCCTGCCCTTCGCAGCGCAAATCCGCTTCGCGGAAGACAGCGCCTCCAGCGAAATCTGGCCGCTGCTGAAGCGGGCCGATGAGAAATGGGTGACCGAGCGCGCCTACGAGAACCCAAAGTTCGTGGAAGACCTGATCCGCGATGTGGCGTTGCGCATGAATGCCGACCCGCGTGTGGGCCGCTACCAGGTCGAGGTCGAGAACTTCGAGAGCATCCACAACCACAGCGCCTACGCCCGCATCGAGCGGCTGTAAGGCGCTGCGGCGTCAGGCTTCAGCTGCTGCGGCCACCAAGGCCGCGGCCAACTCGGCCACACCGGGTGGCTTGGGCCGGTGGTTGGGGCGCACCAAGTGCACCTCGAAGGCGATGCGGGTGGCCAGTGGCCGCCAGTGCAAACGCGGCCCCGCGCTGGCCCGGGCCGTGAAGGGGTTGACGATGGCCAGCCCCAGGCCTTGGGCCACCATGGCACACACCGCTGCAGCGCTGTGGGTTTGGAATCGCAACTGGCGCGGCACGCCGGCCTCTGCAAACAAGGCATCGATGCTGTGGCGGTACGGGTCGTCGTCGGCCAGGCTCACAAAGGCTTGGCCTGCGAAATCGGCCAGCGTCAGCACCTCGCGCGCCAGCAGCGGGTGGCCGGCAGGCAACACGGCCACTTCCGCCAAACTGGCCAACAGTTGCAGCTCACAACCGTTGATCGGTTGAGCACGCTCGGTCAAACCCAGGTCGTGACGCTGCTCGGCCATCCAGGCCTCCAACACCGGGCTTTCAGCCGGCGTGACGGCAACACATCCATCGGGCCAAGCATGGCTCCACCGCTGCAGGGCCGCTGGCACCAAGCCCTGGGCAAGCGCTGGCAGCGCTAGCACTTGCAAGCGGTGCGATTCAGCTCGGCCCAGCGCCTGCGCGCGAAGCTGCACCTCGGCCAAACCTTGGTAGTGGCGCTGCACGGTCTCGAACAGGTCCAGCGCGGCCGCGGTGGGCTGCAGGCGGCGGCTGCCGCGCTCGAACAGCGCGTAGCCCAGGCGCTGCTCCATCAAGGCCAGCTCGCGGCTGAGGGTGGGCTGCGAGGTGTGCAAGCTGCGGGCTGCAGCGCTCAAGCTGCCGCCTTGCACGATGGCGCGGAACAGCTCCACTTGGCGGTGGGAGATAGGCATGGCGAAAGCATATCCAAGATGAATATCAAAAAGCAGAAAAAGCAATTGCAGATATGTCTATGGCCCTCGATGCTGCGCTCATGAACGCTTGCAAAGACGACACCCGGCTGCGCGCGCTGGCCGCCGAACACGGCACCCCGCTGTGGGTGATGGACGCTCCCACCGTGCGCCAGCAACTGGCCAGCCTGAGTGCTTTTGACACCGTGCGCTACGCCCAAAAGGCCAACCCCAATGTGCACCTGCTGCGCCTGCTGCGCGCGGGCGGCGCCAAGGTGGATGCGGTCAGCCAAGGCGAAGCCCTGCGGGCGCTGGCCGCGGGTTTTGAGGGCGGCAGCGCGCTGGCGCCTGACCTGGAAACCTGTGCCCAAGCCGACATCGTCTACACGGCCGACCTGCTGGACCGCGAGAGCTTGGCCTTCGTGACCGCGCACAAGCTGGTGCTGAACGCCGGCTCGATCGACATGCTGCGCCAGGTGGGCGCGGTGTCACCCGGCCATGGGGTGTGGCTGCGACTGAACCCCGGCTTTGGCCACGGCCACAGCAAGAAGACCAACACCGGCGGCGAGCACAGCAAGCACGGCATTTGGCACACGCAGTTGCCCGAGGCCTTGGCGGTGATCCGCGCCCACGGCCTGCGCCTGGTGGGGCTGCACATGCACATCGGCTCGGGCGTCGACTACGACCACCTGGGCCGCGTGTGCGGCGCCATGGTGGACCTGGTGCGCAGTGTCAAGGCCGCCGGCATGGACATGGCGGCCATCTCGGCCGGTGGCGGTTTGTCGATCCCCTACAAGCCCGAGCAGCCGCGGATCGACCCCGGCCACTACTTTGGCCTGTGGGACGAAGCCCGCCGCCAAGCCGCGGCAGTGCTGGGCCATGCCTTGCATCTGGAGATCGAACCCGGCCGCTACCTGGTGGCCGAGGCCGGCTGCCTGCTGACCGAGGTGCGCGCGGTGAAGCAGCAGGGCAGCGCCCCTTTCATGCTGGTGGATGCTGGATTCAACGAGCTGATGCGGCCCGCCATGTACGGCGCCCACCACGGCATGCGCCTGCTGCCGGCAGTCGACCGGCCGCTGGGCGAGCCGGTGCCCACCGCCGTGGCCGGCCCCTTGTGCGAAAGCGGTGATGTGTTCACCCAGGGCGACGGCGGCGAGATCGCGCCGCGTGCGCTGCCCGCGGCGCGTGTGGGCGATTTGCTGGTGATCGAGGACACCGGTGCCTACGGCAGTTCGATGAGCAGCAACTACAACAGCCGCCCGTTGATTGCGGAAGTGCTGGTGGATGGCGCCCACAGCCAACGCATCCGCCGCCGCCAGACCATGGACGAGTTGCTGGCGCTCGAATTGGGGGCTTGATGCCCCCCGGTGAGTGAAGGGTTCAGGGCAGCCGGTAGCGACTGGCCAATTGATCGAAGCGTTTGTCGCGGGCCATAGAAGCCAGGCCCCGATTGGCCGCCGCCAGCCCCTCGCTGAGCCTCGGGCTGCGCAGCGAAAAGCCCATCTGCGTTTGATCACCCGAGTCGAACACCAGCGGCTGGGCTTGGACTTCCGCACCCCAACCTCGTTCGCGCACCAACCACTGGGCAGGCAGTTCGTTCAGCACGACGGCTTGCACCCGCTTGGCCAGCAACATGCGCAGCACAGCGGTGGCGTCGGTGGCCCGTTCACGCGGCCCGGTCAGGGCCGCATGCAGGGCCGGAGGCAACTCGAAACCCGCCGCCAGCCCGACTGACAGCCCCTCCAAATCGGCCAAACGCTTCACGGCCAGTCCGCTGTCCGCCCGGGTGTAGACCGCGTGGCGCACATGGCCGCCATAGGACTGAGTGAAGTTCAGGAAGCGCCGGCGCTCCGGCGTGATGCGGACGCTGGGCGCGAAATCGGCTTGGCCATGCTCCAACATCAGCAAAGCCCGGCGCCAAGGCAAGACGCTGACCTGCAAGGTCCAGCCACCGCCACGCTGGAGGGCTTCACGGGCAATGTCAATGTCCAACCCTGCCCCAGCTGCATGGCCGGGCTCGAACACATAGGGTGGCAATGGGGCCGATACCAAGTGCAGCACCCGCGGCGGGTCCGCCGCGTGGACGGCTGACGAACAGCCTGCGGCCGCAGTGGCCAGCAACAAATCGCGGCGAGAGAGAAGGCCGGGCATACGGAGCGAACCAATTGGTACGAACCGGCCCAGGATAGGGCCAACTCAGAGCAAATCGGGGCCCTGCGTCGCCCGCAGCACCACTTGCTGCACACCTTCGCGCCGCCTGCTGCTCAGCCACCACACAGCGCCCTTTTTAACGCTCCAGGGAAGGCGCGCACCGCTCAACAGGTAAGCCGCCAGCTCACCCAAGGCCGGCTGGTGCCCCACCACCAGCAACGGCGCCGGGGCATCGGGCCAGCCCGCCATCGGCAGCCAAGTCAGGGGGTCGGCCTCGGGGGCCAATTCAGGCATGACCTTGTAGGGACGCTCCAATGCGTCGGCGGTGGCGCGGCAGCGGGCGGCGGGACTGACCCAGATGCGCGCGGTGTCGGGCAAACGCTGCTGCAGCCACAAGCCCATGCGGCGCGCTTGACGCTCACCGGCCGAGGTCAGTCGGCGGTCGGCATCGGCCTGGTCGTCGCGCAACACATGGGCTTCGGCATGGCGCCACAGGATCAGCTCCATGTCAGTCCTCCGCCCGGTAACGGGCTACCAATGCGGCCTGCGCGCTCGTGCCCTCACTGCCCAGCCGCAGGTAGCCACCATCGGCTTGCAGGGCCCAGGCATCTTTGCCGTCGTGCAGGTAAGGCACCAGGGCCTCATCGATCACACGCTGACGCATCTTGGCATCGGTGACGGGCCACGCCAGTTCGATACGTCCAAAAAGGTTGCGGCTCATCCAATCGGCACTGCTCAGGTACACCGCCTCGTCGCGCTCACCATCGCCCCAAGCAAAGTACAGGATGCGGGTGTGCTCCAGAAAGCGCCCCACCACCGAGCGCACACGGATGTTGTCACTCATGCCCGGCACCCCTGGGGCCAGTCGACAGGCGCCCCGGATGATCAGATCGATCTGCGCGCCGGCTTGTCCACAGGACAGAAGGGCATCGATCAACTCGAGATCTGTCAGCGCATTGACCTTGACCACCACCCGCGCCCGGCGCCCGGCCAGTGCCGCATCACGCACCTGCTCCAGATAGCCCAACCAGCGCTTTTGCATGGCAAACGGCGCCAGCACCAATTGGTGGAGCTTGCGCATGTGCGCGGTGGAGGCCAGCAAACCGAACACCGCATCGGCGTCGGCCGTGAGAGCCGGGCTGCTGGTGAGCAGGCCGAGATCGGTGTACAGCCGCGCCGTTTTCGGGTTGTAGTTGCCCGTGCTCAGGTGCAGGTAGCGACGCAGGCGGCTGCCGGCTCGGCCGCGCTCGCGACGGGTGATCAGCAGCATCTTGGCATGGGTCTTCAGGCCCACGATGCCGTACACCACTTGTGCGCCCGCCGCCTCCAGGCGCTCGGCCCAGTTGACGTTGGCTTCTTCGTCAAAGCGCGCCTTCAGCTCGACCACGACCAGCACTTCCTTGCCACGGCGGGCCGCTTCCATCAGCAGCTCCATCAACTCGCTGCGGGCGCCAGCGCGGTAGACGGTTTGCTTGATCGCCAGCACATCGGGGTCCTGGACCGCCTCGCGCATCATGGCGATCACCGGCTCGAAGCTCTCGAACGGGTGGTGCAGCATCACGTCCTGCTTGCGCAAGCTTTCAAACACCGACTTGCCGCGCGGCAAGCGTCCCTGCGGCCAAGTGGGCTCGTGGGGCTGAAAGCGCAAGGCCGGTGCTTCCACCTGGTCGATCAGTTCATTCAGTCGCACCAGGTTGACCGGACCATTGACGCGGTACAGCGCTGCAGCCGGCAGTTGGAACTGCTCCAGCAGCAGTTGCGCCAGGTCTTCGGGGCAGCTCTTGACCACTTCCAGCCGAACGGCACGGCCGAAGTGGCGCGTCGTCAAGCGCGAACGAACGGCATGCCGCAGGTTGACCATCTCCTCTTCATCGACTTCCAGGTCCGAGTCGCGGGTGACGCGGAACTGCGAGAACGACACCACCTCGCGCCCGGGGAACAACTCGCTCAAATGCGCGCGGATGACGCTGCTCAGCAGCACAAACGCTTGCTCACCTGGCGCCACGTGGCTGGGTAGCTTGATCACGCGCGGCAGCACCCGTGGCACGCGCACGATGGCAATCGGATTGGCACGCCCCAACGCGTCTTCACCGGTCAAACGCACGATGAAGTGCAAGGCCTTGTTGGCCACCTGGGGAAATGGGTGAGCTGGGTCGAGGCTCAAGGGCACCAGCAGCGGTCGCACTTCGCGCTCGAAGAAGCGGGCCACCCACGCACGCTGCGGATCGCTGCGCACCGCGTGGTGGCGGATGCGGATGCCACGCGCCTCCAGCGCCGGCATCAATGCCTCGTTGAACACCGCGTACTGCGCGTCAATCAACTCGTGCGCCGCACCACCAACCCGCTCCACGTCGTGGTCCAAGCCAGGTCGGCTTTTGTCGCGCAGGCTGTCGAGCAGATCGGCGAAGCGCACCTCAAAAAACTCGTCCAGGTTGCTGGACACGATACACACGTAGCGCAGCCGCTCCAGCAAGGGCACATCGGGCCGCTCGGCCTGCGCCAACACACGGCGGTTGAATTCAAGGATGGCCTGCTCTCGGTCGAGCAGCAAGGGGGCGGCACGGGTCATGGCGGATTATTGAAAACCGTTGATGACGGCAAAGTGACAGCAGCAAGGGTGAGACCAGGGCTTCGATAATCGCGCACCCATGCACGTCTTGATCAGCGACGCCGGCCTCGCGCCCGGTTTTCCCCTCCCGCCCCTGCCCCAGCTCAGCCGCCTGCTCCAGCAATGGGCCCTGCAATCCGAGCTGGGAGGCGACCCCACCGACCCCCACACACCGCCCGAGCGCTGGTTGGCCCAACAACGCGGGCATGCTCCACAAGATGCGCTGCCCACTGCCAGCTGGGCATTGCAAGCCGCTGGTGTCGATCCCGGCGCCCTGCCCTGGGCGCAACTGACCCCGCTGCACGTCCAACTGGATGCCAAGCAGGCCCTCGTGCTGCGCCCGGCCCAATTGCAGCTGAGCGAAGTGGACTCGCGCAGCCTTTGGCAAGCCATCGCACCCCTGTTCCCCCGCAATGAAGGCTGGCAAACCCACTGGCTGGGGCCCACGCAGTGGCTGATCGGCCACCCCGAACTGGCCCACTGGCAGGTCGCAAGCTTGGAGCGGGTGGAGCTGCGGACGCTTGACGCCTGGCTACCCGCCAGCCGCCCGCTGCGGCGCTTGCAGAACGAGATCCAAATGACCTTTCATGCGCACCCGCTCAACGCGGCACGCGACGCCCAGGGCGCGCTACCGGTCAACTCGGTGTGGATCAGCGGTTGCGGCGTGGCTCAGGGCGCGGCCCCCACGGTTGTGCACCACACCCAGTTGCGCGAGCCGCTGCTGCAGACCAACACCCAAGGCTGGGCGCAGGCCTGGTTGGCGCTGGACACCGATTGCATCGGCCCGCTGCTGGCCAGCGGCGGCAGCCTCACCCTGGCCGGGGAAACCTGGGCCCGCACGTGGGCACCGCAGCGCCGCAGTTGGTGGCAAACGCTGCTTCGCCGCCCGGACGGCAACTTGCTGCAACGCACCCTGGAGGCCCTGTGAGCGCAAGCCCCCATGTGTTGGCCCGCGACTGCCCGCCGCGTGCCGCCTGGGCCTTGGAGCAAGCCGGCGTCGATCCACTCAAGGCACGGCTGTTCGCCGCCCGAGGCGTGCGCAACGCCGACGAACTCAATGCTGACTTGGGCGCCCTCCTGCCGCCCAGCAGCCTGCACGGCGCTGACACCGCGGCGACCCTGTTGGCCGATGCCATCGCCGCCGGCCGCCGCCTGTGCGTGGTGGCCGATTACGACTGTGACGGTGCCACCGCCTGCGCGCTGCTGCTGCGCGGCTTGGGGCTCCTGGGTGCAGCGGCCGAGACGCTGTGCTACGTGGTGCCCGACCGTGCGGTGCATGGCTACGGCCTCACGCCCGCCATCGTCGACATGGCCCTGGCCGAAGCAGCACAGGTCTTGATCACCGTCGACAACGGCATTGCCAGCTTGGAGGGCGTGGCCCACGCCAAAACCAAAGGCCTGACCGTGGTGGTGACCGACCACCACTTGTGCGCACAGGACACCGAAGGCCGCACCCTGCTGCCCGCAGCCGATGCCATCGTCAACCCCAACCAACCACACTGCACCTTCGCCAGCAAAGCCTTGGCGGGTTGTGGCGTGGCCTTTTACCTGCTGCTGGCCTTGCGGGCCGAACTGCGCAAACGCGGCGCTTTCGGACCCAAGGCGCAGGCACAGCCGCGCTTGGACAGTCTGCTTGACTTGGTGGCCTTGGGCACCGTGGCCGACGTGGTGCCGCTTGACGCCAACAACCGGCGACTGGTGGCGCAGGGGCTCAAGCGCATCCGTGCCGGGCACATGCAACACGGCCTGCGCAGCCTCTTTCATGTAGCCGGCCGCGACCCACGCCGCGCCAGCAGCCAAGACTTCGGCTTCGCGCTGGGCCCGCGCATCAACGCGGCGGGCCGGCTGGCCGACATGCGGCTGGGCATCGAGTGCCTGCGCACCGACGACCCGGCCCGCGCGTTGGCGATCGCCCAG
>CAZAIR010000106.1:0-9414 GCA_964485225.1 uncultured Burkholderiaceae bacterium | reverse complement strand
CACGAAGGCGCGCAGCGCGGCCTCGGCCCCGGCCGGGTTGTCGCGCCACGCGCCGTGGCCCACACCGGGGAAGCGCACCAACTCACCCCAGGGCGCGGGGATGGCCGCGGCAATGGCTTGGCTGTCTTCCAGCGGGGTGACGGGGTCGTCGTCGCCCACCATCACCAGCACCGGGCATTGGGTGCGGGCCAGGCCGGGCAGCAGGTCCATGTGGCGCTGCTCGCCGCCAGCGCTGGCGTACAGGATCTCCGGCCGGAACACCAGCCGGTGCTTGGCGTCGGGGTCTTGCGGGGTGGTGTTGTAGAGGGCGCGGCAGGCGCGGTCGTAGGGCGGCCAGGTCTCGGCCGAGGGCTTGGACCAAAAGGCGCGCGTGGCCTCGGCGGCTTCAGGCCCGCCACGGCGGCCAAAGCCGGCCACCTTGCCCGCCAGGTTGTAGCGCGGCGCGGTGCTGGACAGGATGACCTTGGCCGGATGCGCCGGGTGGCGGGCGATGTAGCGCTGCGCCACGAAGCCGCCAAAGCTTTGGCCCAGCACGATGGGTTTGACGATGCCCAGCGCATCGCACAGGCGCACCACGTCGTCGGCGAAGGTGTCGAGCGTCCACTCTTCCGGCGGGCGCGCATCGCTGCGGCCGTGGCCGCGTTGGTCGTAGTAAACGACCTGCGCGATGTCACTCAAGCGGCTGAAGAAGGGGCGAAAGCCCGTGTGGTCAAAGCCCGGCCCGCCGTGGATGAGCAGCAGCGTGGGTTTTTCGCGCAAGCGCGGGCCGTCGGGCACGTGGCCGGCGCCTTCGATGTCGACAAACACGCGGACGCCGGGTTCGATTTCAATGCGCATGGCGGTTGGGGCTGGGCTGCGGTGGAAAGCCCCCAGGTTACGCGCCGTCATGGCCCTGCAACCCGGCGCACCTACAAGCGCGTGCATGGAACACACGCTTCGTGCCCCACTGTCTGCCGCGCTGCTGGCCCTTGCAGCCACCCCGGCCCTCACCTTGGCGCAAGACGCCACCCGTGGCGAAGCGCTGTACCGCGCGCTGCCCGGCAACACGGGGCTGGGCTCATGCATCAACTGCCACGGCGAGGCGGTGAACAACCGCAACAGCGTGCTGCGCGGCGGCCAGGGCGCGGGTTGGATCTCGCGCACCATCACCGCCGTGGGCGTGATGGGCTATTTGCGCCAACAGCTGACCGATGCCGACCTGGCCAACATCGCCGCCTACCTGGCCACCGTGGCCCCGGCCGGCGCCGTGGCCGAGCTGCCCGCCCCCTGGCCCAGCAGCGACGACTTTGGCGCGCAGCTGCTGGGCGGCACCTCGGCCCCGCGCAGCTTGCTGATCCGCAACCTGGGGCGCACCGACCTGGCCGTGGCCGCCGTGCAGGTGGTGGACGGCCTGAACTTCAGCCTGCAGCACGACTGCCCCTTGAGCCTGCCGCCGCAAGGCCAGTGCACGGCGCAGGTGCGCTTCAGGCCGCAGGCGCTGGGCGCCGTGAGCACCAGCTGGCGCATCCTGGACGGCGGCGGCCGCCTGCTGCGCAGCGCCAGCTTGAGCGGCCAAGGCGTGGCCAGCCCGCCACCCGAGCTGGCCTGGGCCAGCGGCACGCCGGGCCTGGTGGACTTCGGCCGCGTGCCGCAGGGCGACACCGTGCGCCGCACGCTGCAGCTGCGCAACCCCAGCACCCAAGCCGTGCCGCTGCGCACCCTGCGCGCCACCGGCCCGAATGCCGCGCGCTTCAACATCGAAGCCCCTTGCTTGGCCCAAGGCCGGCTGGAGGCCGGCGCCGTGTGCGAGGTGGACGTGCTGTACCGCCCGACCACGCTGGAGCGGCACGAGGCCTGGATCGAGATGGCGGCCGAGGCCACGCACCCCACGCTGGTGCGCCTTAGCGGCCTGGGCGACAGCGCGCCGCCACCCGCACCCGCGCCAAGCCCCACACCGCCTGCGCCGGCCACCAACAGCGGGGGCGGCGGCACCATGGGCTGGGGCTGGCTACTGGCCTTGCTGATCATTGGGTGGGCGCTGCGGCCGCCGCAGCGTTGACGGCCAGCAGGCTCACCAGGGCTTTGTCATCCGGCACGCAGCGCGCGGCGTTGCCGCCAAGCCCTGCCGCAAAGCAGCGGCACCCCGCCACTGCCGGACACCGCCCATGCCCCGTCGCTTGCTCGCCCCTGCCCTGTTGCTCACCATGCTGCTGAGCGCTTGTCAAACACCGAACCTGGTGCTCTCCGAGCCCTTGCAGCGCGACACCGAAGTGATGGAGGCCAGCGGCCGGCAAGGCTGGCAGCTCAACCAGGTGATCCGCTTTGGCGACTACAGCACCTCGCCGGCCCACCGCGGTTGGATGACGCGGCTGACACTGGGCTTCATCGTGAAGTTCGAGCGGGCCGAGCAAAAGCTCAGCTTCGTGCAGTACGGCCCCGGCGGCCGCGCTGCGGAGGTGTACGCCGCCAGCCGTCTGCGCAGCACCGAGCTCGAGCTGCTGAAGGACTTTCTGTCGTACACGCCCGAGTACCAAAACGCTTTTGTCGGCACGGTGGTGCCGCTCAGCGGCGGCGCCAGCTGGGACTTCCTCATCGACGACCCCGAAGGCGGCACGTTCCGACCTGTGGACGGCATGGCGCAAACACAAGACGGGCGCCTGACCGTGCAGATCACACCGCTGCGCAGGATCGAAGGACAGGCCCAGTGGATGCCAGCGATCGACAACCACGGCTTCGAGTTCCGTGTGGATGGCCGCCCGGTGGGCGCCGTGTCACTGCTGAACGAAGGCCGCGTGTGGATGCACCAAGACGCCACGCCCGAGGTGCGGCAGCTGATGGCCGCGCTGTCGTCGGCCCTGATGCTGCGGCACAGCCTGACGCAAAGCGGCCGCTGAAGCGCGAAGGGCTTGTGGGCGGCAGGGGTGCGCGCGCATGCGAAGCTGCGCATCCCATCCAGTAGGGGCTGAGCGCCCCACCCACCATGAAGTCCTTCTTGATCGGCACCGCCGTTGGCGTGGCCGCCACGCTCTTGGTTCAACAGCTGCTGCCCGGCCGCGACGCCACGCCCGCACCGGCGCCTGCCGCCGCCACCAACAGCAACACGGAAGCCACACCGGCTTCAGCGGCCTCGGCCCCGCCGGCTGTGGCCAGCGCGGCGCCCGTGGCCGCAACCCCAGCGGCAGCCCCTGCGCAGCCAGCCCCGGTGCGCGCCGCCCCAGTCACCGCAACCGCCACCGCAACGCCCCTGCCGCCGCTGCAGCTGTCCGACGAGCACGCCAGCATGCTGCTCAAGCCCGTGGAGCCACCACCCCCGCAGCTGACGCTGCAGGAACACTACGCGCGCTTCTTGACCGAGGGTGAGGACCGCAACTGGTCGTTCGCGACGGCGCAAGCGCTGCGGGCGCACATTGCCGCCAACAACCGGAGCGCCGAGTTCGATGTGCGCAACGTCGAGTGCCGCCAAACGGCCTGCGTGATCACGGTGTTCGGCAACCAACGCGGCTCCAGCACGCGTTGGGCCAATCTGCTGACGGGCATGCGCGCAGAGTCTTGGTGGACAGGCTTCAGCGGCTCGTCGCTCAGCATGAGTGAGGTCAACGGCCGTACGGCCATCGTGACCCTGCTGCAGCGCAAAACAGCCGAAGCGCCCAAGCCCTGACGCGAGCCCCCCGGGGCATCCCGTTGAGAAAGCAAAAAGGCCCCAGGGTGCGTCCACCCTGGGGCTTTGTGCTGTCAGCAGCCGGGCTCAGGTGCCGATGCGGCCGCCGTCGTTCTTGGTGATCACCACCGTGGCCGAGCGCGGGCGCGCATTGGCACCACCGGCACCGTAGCCAGCGTTGCCGGGCCACTTGCTGGTGAACTTGGTCGGGTCGGTGATGTTGGCGAACAAGGTGTCCTCACCGGGGTGCTGCACGTTGACGAACATGGTCTTGCCGTCAGGGGTTTCGCACAGGCCGGTGATCTCTTGGTCAACCGGGCCCACCAAGAAGCGCTTCAGCGTGGTGGTCGTGGCCTTCTTGCCGGCGCGGGTGGTCACGCTGCCACCGCTGCCGTAATCGATGGTGACCGGGCCGCCGTCACCCACGGTGCCGGGCACCGCGGCCAGCATCATGCAGTTGGTGACGTCGGTGTAAGCGCCGTCATCGGTCTGCACCCACATCAGGCCGGTGCTGGGCGTGTAGACCAGGCCGTCGGGACTGGAGAAGTCGTTGTCGTTGACCAGGCCCGAGAGGTTGATGACGTTGGTCGGCGAGCCGGCCTCGGCACCGAACAAGAAAATGTCCCAGGTGAAGGTGACGGCGCCCGGCTCGTTGGCGGCCTCCTTGATGCGCACGATGTGCCCGTTGGGGTTGCCCAGCTGTTGCGTGCTGGCGCCCTTGATGTCGGTGTAAGCGCGGGGGTTGGCCGGATCGGGGTTGAGCAAGTTGCCGGTGACGGTGCCGATGCGGCGGTTGCTGTTGTTGGTGAGGGTGAGGTAGACCTCGCCGTTACCAGCCACAGCACACCACTCGGGACGGTCCATCTTGGTGGCGCCCACGGCATCACCGGCCAAGCGGGTGTTGATGGCGATGTCACCGTTGTCGGCAAAGGCGTAAGCGGTGTAGCCGGCCACGGTGGGGTTGGCCATGCTCAGCTCGATCCAGTTGCCGGTGCCGTCGGCGTTGAACTTGGCCACGTACAGCTTGCCGCTGTCGAGGTACTTGTCGCCGGTGGCCACGCGGTCGGCCGGGTTGGCATCTGCGGCCACCCAGTTTTGGGCGGTCACGAACTTGTAGATGTACTCGTTGCGCGAGTCATCGCCCATGTAGACCGCCAAGGGCTTGCCCACCACGGGCGGGCTGAAAGCGGCCGACTCATGGGCCATGCGGCCCAGGGCGGTGCGCTTCTTGACCACGGAGGTCGCGTTATAGGGGTCGATCTCGGTGATGTAGCCCTGACCGTTGATCTCGTTGCGGTAGTCGTCGCTGCCGTTCAGGCTGGTGCCCGTCTGGCTGGTGTTCCAGCGCTGGTACTTGTCGTCGCTACCGGCAGTCTCCCAGCCGTAGCGGCTGGCTGCGGCGCCGGTGGCGGTCACGCTGCGACCGTAACGGGCCAGGGCCACGTTGGCTTTGGCGGTGCGCAGGGCTTGGTCGCCCGCGGCGCGGAAGAAGTAGCCAACCCAGTTCTCTTCGCCGGTCAGCAGCGTGCCCCAGGGCGTTTTGCCGGTGCCGCAGTTGTTCACCGTGCCGCGGGTTTGCGTGGCGGTGGGCGAGAACTTGGTGATGAGCTGCGCATGGCCGCGGGCCGGGCCGCTGATCTCGATGGTCGTCAGCGCCGTGATGCGGCGGTTGAACGGCGAGGCCTGCACGTAGGCCATCTTGCCGCCGGTCTTGGCCACCTCGACGATGGCCACGCCGTGGCAGTCGACTTCGATGTCGGCTTCCGAAGCCGGACGCGGGTTGGGCGTGGGGCCGTTGCGGTGCAGGAACAGCGGGTTGATGTACTCGTGGTTCATGCCGATCAGGCCACGGTCGCTGCTGGTGGCCAGCGGCACGCCCGAGGCGCTGAGGCCGAAGTACTCCATGCCGTCGTGGCAATCGCCGCTGCGGGTGTTGTAGCCGGTGTCGGTGCCGTCGTTCTTGAAGGCCGGGGTGGCGGCGGTCAGCGGGTCGCCGCAGGCGATGAGCACGCTGGCGGTGTAGCCGGTGGGCACGGTGAAGGTGTCGGCCAGCGACTTGGCCACCGGGCTGAAGCCGAGCAGCACTTCAGCCGGCGGGGCCGGGGCGGGCGGCGGCGGGGGCGTGGGGGCTGGGTCGTTGTCGCTGCCGCAGGCGCTCAGGCCCAGCGAGCCCGCGATGACGGTGGCGGCGGTGCCAAAACCACCGCGCAGCAGGTTGCGGCGACCGATCAGGCGCTGGGCGACCACGTCCTCGAACGTCGGGTTGGCCGAGGTGTTCGAGTTCTCGTCGTCGAAATCACGGATATGGGCTTCGAAAGGTTTGTTCACAGCGGGACTCCTGGGGTAAGCCCGCCACTGTGGAAGTCGGCCGTGACGTCAGCGTGAAAACTTCACGGCAGTTTGATGACGCTCCGGCGACAAGCGCCGCTGGCGCTTCAGCGCGCCACCGGCATCGCGAACTCGGCCCCCGCCGCGATGCTGTTCGGCCAGCGCTGCATCACGCTCTTTTGCCGGGTGTAGAAGCGAACGCCCTCTTCCCCATAGGCGTGCATGTCGCCAAACAGGCTGCCTTTCCAGCCGCCAAAGCCCTGCCAAGCCATGGGCACGGGGATGGGCACGTTGATGCCCACCATGCCCACTTGCACGCGGCGCGCGAACTCGCGGGCGGCGCCGCCGTCGCGGGTGAACAGGCTCACGCCGTTGCCGTACGGGTGGGCGTTGATGAGGGCCAGCGCCTGCTCCAGGTCCGGGCTGCGCACGCAGGCCAGCACCGGGCCGAACACCTCCTCGCGGTGCAGCGCCATCTGCGGCGTCACGTGGTCGAACACGGTGGCGCCCAAGAAGTAACCGCCCTCAGCGCCGGGCACGCTGTGCTGGCGGCCGTCCAGCAGCAGGCTGGCGCCCTCGGCCACGCCCAGGTCGATGGCGGCGCGGATGCGCTGGCGGGCAGCTTCGGTGACCACCGGCCCCATCTCGCTGCCGGCCTCCAGGCCCGAACCGATCCGCAGTGCCGCCGCGCGCTGCACCAGCAGCGGCAGCACCGCATCGGCCGCGCTGCCCACCAGCACCGCCACGCTGATGGCCATGCAGCGCTCGCCGGCCGATCCGAAAGCCGCGCCGATCAGCGCGTCCACCGCTTGCGCGGGGTCGGCGTCGGGCATCACCACCAGGTGGTTTTTGGCGCCGCCCAAGGCCTGCACACGCTTGCCCGCGCGGGCGCCGGCCTCAAACAGGCTGTGCGCCACCGGTGTGCTGCCCACAAAGGACACCGCCTGCACCAGCGGGTGGGCCATCAGCGCGTCCACCGCCGCTTTGTCGCCCTGCACCACGTTGAACACGCCAGCCGGGAAGCCGGCTTCGCGCATCAGCTCGGCCACCAGCAGCGTGGCGCTGGGGTCCAGCGGGCTGGGCTTGAGCACAAAGGTGTTGCCGGCCGCGATGGCGACCGGGTACATCCAGGCCGGCACCATGACCGGGAAGTTGAAGGGCGTGATGCCCGCCACCACGCCCAGGGGCTGGCGCAGCGTCCAGTTGTCGATGCCGGTCGAGGCTTGGTCAGAGAAATCGCCCTTGAGCAGCTGCGGCATGCCGCAAGCGAACTCGATCACGTCGATGGCGCGGTCCACCTCGCCCTGCGCATCGCTGAACACCTTGCCGTGCTCCAGCGTGATGGCGCGCGCCAGCGTGTCGCGGTGCTGGTTCACCAGCGCCAAAAACCGGTTCAGCAGCCGCGCGCGCTTGATGGGCGGGGTGTCGGCCCAAGCCGGGAACGCGGCCTGCGCCGCTTGCACGGCCGCATCCACATCGGCGGCATCGGCCAAGGCCACGCGGGCACTGGCTTCACCGGTGGCTGGGTTGAACACCGCTTGCGTGCGCGGGCTGGCGCCGGTGAAGGCTTGGCCACCGATGTGGTGGGCAACGAGGGGCAGGTGGTCGTGCATGCCAGCAGTGTGAACCAGCCCGCCACCCAGCGGCAATGGCCCTGGGCGGCGGAGCGGGTTTCAGTGCTGTGGCGGGTTCAACCCGAGCGTGGCTTGCCCGCGGGTCTTCCACATCGAGATCAGCACACCACCTGCGATCAGGCCGAACGTGACGCTGAGCGAGATCCAAGCCGGCGTCTTGCCGATGATGCCCACCAAGAAGATCTTGGAGCCAATGAACACCAGCACCAGGGCCAAGGCGTACTTGAGGTACTGGAAGCGGTGGATCATGGCGGCCAAGGCGAAGTACAGCGCGCGCAAGCCCAAGATGGCGAAGATGTTGCTCGTGTAGACGATGAACGGGTCGGAGGTGATGGCAAAGATGGCCGGCACCGAGTCGACAGCGAACACCAAATCCACGAACTCGATCAGCACCAAAGCCAAGAACAGCGGCGTGGCCCAGCGCACCACCTTGCCGGTTTTCGGATCAGGTTGATGCACGAAGAAGCTGTTGCCGTGCAAGCCATCGGTGACGCGCATGTGCTTGCGCAGGAACTTCAGGATCGGGTTGTTGGCGATGTCGGGCACATGCTCGGCCATCCACCACATCTTGATGCCGGTGAGCACCAAGAAGGCACCGAAGACATACAAGATCCAGCTGAACTGCGACACCAACGCAGCACCCAAGCCGATCATGATGGCGCGCAGCACGATCACGCCCAAGATGCCCCAGAACAGCACGCGGTGCTGGTACTGACGCGGGATGGCGAAGAAGCTGAAGATGAGCGCAATCACGAAGACGTTGTCCATCGACAGCGACTTCTCGATCATGAAGCCCGTGAAGTACTCCATGCCCGACTGCGAGCCCATGTACCACCACACCCAGGCGCCGAACACCACGGCGACGGAGATGTAGCCGCCCGAAAGCATCAAGCTCTCGCGCACACCGATCTCGTGATCGTCCTTGTGCAGGACACCCAAGTCAAAGGCCAACAGGGCCACAACGATGCCGATGAAGCTCAGCCAAATCCACGTGGGTTTGCCCAAGAAATCGGCGTGAAGGAAGGCAAGCAAGGTTTCCATCACAGCCCTCAGATCAAAGCGACGACGAGAGCGCCGACACCGAACGTGGCACCACTGGCACCCAGGGCCACCACGTCACGGCGCTCATTGCCCAAGCGGGCGGCATGCCAGCTGACAGCCAGCAAAGTGAGGGCAAAGATGCCCAAGCCGATGGCGATTGACTCCACAAGCAACTCCAGATATGAAAGGCGCGGATTGTCTGGAAGCGGCCGGCGCCATACCAGCCACTAAACCCGCGCCTTCATTCAGGAATTTCCGAACTGTCAGGCGCGTGCCAAAGCACCAATCTTGGCGTTCTCGCGGGCCTGCTCCTCGCGCAAGGTGATGCGGCGGAACCAAATGGTCAGAGCGCTGCTGGTGAGCACGATGAACAGCGAGTACAGCACCGGGATCAAGAGCACGGCCTGTTGCTGGTCGCCTTTGAAGGTGAGCAACACGATCAGCACGCCCAGCGGGCCGTTCTGAATGCCGGTCTCCAGGGCGATGGTGCGCGCGCGGCGCTTGTCTTGGCGCACCAAGCGGGCGAAGGCATAGCCCACGGCAAAGCCAAACACGCCCAAGCCGATGGCACCGAAGTACACCTCCCACGGCGTGATCAACAGCAGCCCGTAGTTGCGCGGCACCCACGAGACCACCAGGAACAAGATCACCACCACGCCCAGCAGACCGCCCACCATCTCGATGACGGCGCCGACGTTGGCGTTGAGCTTGCGCAGCCCCATGCCGATCACGGTGGGCACCAGCAGCACGAACAGCACCTGGATCACGTTCTCG
>CAZAIR010000105.1:0-9436 GCA_964485225.1 uncultured Burkholderiaceae bacterium | reverse complement strand
TCGGGCTTCAGCGCGGCCACCGCACGGCGCGCCGCGCCCACGCGGGCCAGCCATTGCCAGCTGTGTTGCACGGGCGGCAGCACCACCTGCTGCACGCCGTCTTGCGCTTGCGGCCGCGCGGTGACGACCGACACGCGCCAGCCGCGCGCCAGCATGGCTTCGGCCCAGCGGCGGCTGTGGACGTGGTTGGCGTCGGCCAACAGGCACAGGTGCTTCATGGCGCGGCTGGAACCTCGGGGGGTAGCGCGCCGGCCCAGTCGGCGTAGGACGCTGCCAGCTCCGGGTGCTCGTCCAGCAATCGGCGGTCCATGCGGCGGGTGTCGCCCACTTGCTTGGCGGGCTGGCCGGCCAGGATGGCGAAGTCAGGGAACTCACCGCTCACCATGCTGTAGGCCGACACCAAGCTGCCCTTGCCCAAACGGGTGCCCGGCAACAGCGTGGCGTGCGCGCCGATGAAGCTGAAAGCGCCCACGTGCACGGCCCCGGTGAAGTAGGCCTGCTTCACCGGCGTCTCGGCATAGCTGCGGCCGTACAGCCGGATGGCCGCGTGGCTGGAGTGCGTGAAGATGCCGGTGAAGAAGCCGATCTGGCAGCCCTCTTCGATGCGCAGGCCGTGGCTGGCGTCCAGCACCGAAAAGTGACCGACGAACACATGGTCATCCACGTCCAGCAACTCGGGGTTGAAGATCACGCTCTGGTTGCTGACGCGGGTTTGGGGCAGGTAGCGGCCGTCAGGGCGCACCCAGCCCCAGACCATGCGCGGCCCCCACAGGCGCGAGACGCAGCGCTTGATCCGGACGACGAGGCTTCTGAGGGTCATGGTTGTTGAGCGCGCGGCAACGCGGGGGCCCGCCAGCACCACAGGGCCAGCAGGTAAAAGCCAAAGTATCCGAGCATGGCGGCGCTCACGGCCCAGCCTGCGCCCACCAAGCCACCGAGTTGCAGGCCCAAAGCCAGCGCCCCCAGAAACAAAACCTGCCCCACCAGCGCCAAGCGCAGCGCCCAGGCCTGCGCGCCCCAGGCCATGGTGACCACCGACAGCGGCGAGGCCACAAAGTGCAGCGCCAGGTAAGGCGCCAGGGCCTGCGCCAGTTCACCCGCGCCGCGCCAGGGCTCGCCAAAGGCCCAGGCGAACAGGGCTGGCGCGACCGCCATCAGCAACAGTGCCATCGGCACGGCGATGAGGCTCAAGCCCACAATGGTGCGGCGCACCTGCTCGCGGGCGGCCTCGAAGCCTGCACCTTGCGTGAGCTGCGGGTACAGCGCCGACGACACCGCCGCGCCGATCAAGGTGGCCGGCGCCTTCAGGTAGCGCAGCGCCAGCGCCCACAAGCCGGTGGCCACATCGCCGGCCCACCAGGTGATGAGCAGCAGCGTGGCCGTGTCTTGCGCCGCACCCAGAAAGGCATGCGGGGTGTTGAGCAAGGGGAAGTCTTTGAAGCGCCGGCCCACGGCCAGCAGCCGCAGGCGGCCAACCCGCCACAGCCCACGCAGGTGGGCGCGCTGCACCCAGCCCAGCATCAGCGCCGCGCTGGCGCTGGCCAGCAAAGGCCCCAGCACCAGGCCCCACACGCCGTAGCCCAGCAGGCCAAACACCACCTGCAGCACCGCCGCCCCACCCCACTGCAGCACGCGGGCCAGCGCCAGCCAGCCGAAAGCGCTGTGGCGCGTGGCCAGCAGGCTGAGCATTTGTGTGGCGCCCATGGCCAGCAGCAGCGCGGGCAACAGCACCAATGGTGCCAGCCAGCCTTGCAGCACCAGGCCCAACACCGTGGCCACGGCCCACAGGGCCATCAGCACCCGCACGCACATCGCCAGCAAGGCTTGCAGTTGGCGCTGGCCCGTGGCCATCGGCAGCGCCATCTCGTAGCGGGCGCAGGCGATAACGGCCAAATTGGCGGCCACCGCCCAAGTCAGGCTGTACTGCGCGAACTCAGCCGGCGTGACCAAGCGCGCCACCCACGGCCCCAGCAACAGCGGCAGCAGGTGCGCCACGCCGTTGCCCAGCACGAGCGTGAGGGAGGCACGCAGCAATTTCATGGGGAAGTCACGGCGCAGGCACGCCCTCGGGCAAACCCGGGATTCTAGAAGAGCGCCCTCTAGAATGGCCGGCTTCACTCACCCCTGCCGCACCATGGACGCCAAGCCCGACGCCGCCCCCCTCGACGAGAACCAACTGATCGCCGAGCGCCGCGCCAAACTGGCCGCCATCCGGGCCCAGGGCGGGGTCACCTTCCCCAACGACTTCAAGCCCGAGCACCGGGCCCTCCCCTTGCAGCAGCGCTTTGGCGGCCAAACCAACGATGCGTTGGAGCCCCAAGCCGTGGCCGTGAGCGTGGCCGGCCGCGTGATGCTGCGCCGCGTGATGGGCAAGGCCAGCTTCGTGACCTTGCAGGACGCCACAGGCCGCATCCAGCTCTATGTCACGCGCGACGCGCTGGGCGAAGAGCTGTACGCCGCCTTCAAGCACTGGGACTTGGGCGACATCGTGGCCGCCCGCGGCACGCTGTTCGTGACCAAGACCGGCGAGCTGTCGATCAAGGTGACCGAGCTGCGCCTGCTCACCAAGAGCCTGCGCCCGCTGCCCGACAAGCACCACGGCATGACCGACCAGGAGATGAAGTACCGCCAGCGCTACGTCGACCTGATCAGCGACGAAACCGCCCGCGACCGCTTCGCCCTGCGCAGCCGCGCCGTGGCCGCGCTGCGCGGCCACATGGTCGAGCACGGCTTCCTGGAAGTCGAAACGCCGATGCTGCACCCCATTCCCGGCGGCGCGAACGCCAAGCCCTTCGTCACGCACCACAACGCGCTCGATCAAGAGATGTTCCTGCGCATCGCGCCCGAGCTGTTCCTCAAGCGCCTGATCGTGGGTGGCTTCGAGCGCGTGTTCGAGATCAACCGCAACTTCCGCAACGAGGGCTTGAGCGTTCGCCACAACCCCGAGTTCACGATGATGGAGTTCTATGCGGCCTACTGGACGCACGAGGACTTGATGGACTTCACCGAGGGCTTGTTGCGCCATGTGGCCAGCAAGGCCACCGGCGGCACGGCCCTGACCTACGCCGGCAAGCCGGTGCACCTGGACCAGCCTTTCGCCCGCCTGACCATCCGCGAGGCACTGATCCAGCACGCCGGCCTGACCGAAGCGCAAGCCGACGACCCGGCCGTGCTGACCGCCGCCATCCAGAAGGCCGGCGAGAAGCTGCCGCCCAACCCCAACCTGGCCACGCTGCAGTACGCGCTGTTCGAGGCCACGGTGGAAGACAAGCTGTGGCAGCCCACGTTCATCATGAACCACCCGATCGAGGTGAGCCCGCTGGCCCGCGCCAACGATGCCAACCCCGGCATCACCGACCGCTTCGAGCTCTACATGACCGGGCGCGAAGTGGCCAACGGTTTCAGCGAGCTGAACGACGCCGAGGACCAGGCTGCGCGCTTCCAAGCGCAGGTGGACGCCAAAGACGGCGGCGATGATGAGGCGATGCACTTCGACGCCGACTTCGTGCGTGCGCTGGAGTACGGTATGCCACCCACCGGCGGTTGCGGTATCGGCATCGACCGGTTCATGATGCTGCTGACCGACAGCCCCAGCATCCGCGATGTGATCTTGTTCCCTGCGCTCCGGCGCGAAAACTAAAGGGCCGCCCAGGCGGCGCCAACCGACATGGCCAGCGACCGCCTCCCCCCGCCGAGCGACGACCGCCCGAGCGACCTTGCCGCGCTCAAGGTGCGCATCTGGGACGAACTGCGCCACGCCGTGGACGACCGCAGCCACCCTTGGCGCACCCCCGTGCTGGCCACCCGCGATGGCGATGGCGCTGACGCCCGCACCGTGGTGCTCCGCGATGCCAACGAGGCCGCACGCAGCTTGGTGTTCTACGCCGATGCCCGCAGCGGCAAGGTGGCGCAAATCGCCCAATACCCCGTGGCCACGCTGGTGTGCTGGAGCAACACACTGAACTGGCAGCTGCGCCTGCGCTGCAAGCTTGAGGTCTCCACCGACGGCCTGGCCGTTTCATCACGCTGGGCCAAGCTGCAAAACAGCCGCAGCGCCCAGGATTACCTGTCGCCCTTGGCGCCTGGCACCGTGCTCAAGCACCCTGCCCGCCCGGCCACGGGCGATCGCACGCACTTCGCGATGGTCTACGCCGAGGTGCGCAGCATCGACTGGTTGGAGCTGAACAGCGACGACGGCCACAACCGCGCCGTGTTCGACAAAACCGGCGCGCGCTGGCTGGTGCCGTGATGGGCACCAGACCGCCGCGCAAAGCTCAAGGCTGCGGCCAGTTCGGTGCGCGCTTGGTCAAGAAGGCGTCCATGCCCTCCTTCTGGTTAGCGGTACCGAACACGGCATGGAACATGCCGCGCTCGATCTGAACGCCTTGCGTGAGCGGCACTTCAAAGGCTTGGTTGCACAGCTGCTTCATCAACGCCACCACAGGGCCGGCGTAGCCGTTGATGGTTTCGGCGGCGGCCAAGGTTTCGGTCATCAGGTCGGCGGCGGGCACCACACGGGCCACCAGGCCGGCGCGCTCGGCTTCTTGCGCGTCCATCATGCGGCCGGTCAGCAGCAGGTCCATCGCCTTGGCTTTGCCCACCCAGCGCGGCAGGCGCTGCGTGCCGCCACCGCCGGGAATCACGCCGAGCTTGATCTCGGGCTGGCCGAACTTGGCGCTGTCGGCGGCGTAGAGCACATCGCACATCATGGCCAGCTCGCAGCCGCCGCCCAGGCAGTAGCCGCTCACGGCGCCCAGTACCGGCTTGCGCACGCGCAAGATGTGTTCCCAGTTTTTGCTGATGAGGCCGCTGGTGAAGGCGCTCATGAAATCGTGCTGGGCCAGCGTGGGGATGTCAGCGCCGGCGGCGAACGCCTTCTCACTGCCCGTCAACACGATGCAGCCGATGCCGTCATCGGCGTCGAAAGCGAACAGGGCCGCGCCCAGCTCGTCCATCAGCGGGTCGCTCAAGGCGTTCAAAGCTTTGGGGCGGTGCAGGCGGATGACGCCGGTTTTGCGCGCACCGGCGCCCACGGTTTCGACCTGGATGCAGGTGTAAGGGGCGGGGCTTGCTGCGGTGGTGTCGGTGCTCATCGAAAGGTCCTCGTCATGGGGTTCGTGGATTCTCCGCGGGCGCTTCTTGCAAAGGGGTTTCGGCCAAGGTCAACAGCACCCAAACGCCGTCATCTTGCGCGATGCGGATCTGGGCCGGCAGGTACTGGAAACCCGGCGCCAACCACACCTCGGCCACCAGCGCCCCGCGCGGGTGAGGCGGCAAAGGCCGCAGGTGCACGGCGGGCAAGCGGCCCAAGGCCGTGGTGACGACCTCGTCGCCCACCACTTCGTAGCGCCAGGGGCTGAGCTGCTGAGGCAAGGCCACGGGCAGGGTGATCACATGACCGGCCGTCGCCGGCTCGCGGCCGGTGAGCAGCAGCCAAGTCAGGTGCACGAACTGGCTGGCCGAGTCTTGCGTGCCCGGAGGCGCAGGCACCGTTTGGCCGTTGCCCAGACGCACCTGCTGCCCGGCCAGCAACACCGTGGCGCTTTGGTTGGTGCGCCACAGCAGCTGGGTGGTCTCGTCGTAGCGTTGGGGCTGGATGCCTTGGGCTGTGAGCACGCCGTCGCTGCTCAAGCGACGCTGGAGGAAGGGGGTGTACTTGGGGCCCACCGCCACGCGCAGCCGCACTTGGTAGCGCGCACCCTGACGCAGCCACTCCACTTCGGCATCACCGTGCACTGGACCGTTGTAGTGGCCGAACAGGCTGTAGCGCAGCTGGGTGGAGAGCGGCCACTCCGGGCCTGGCGCATCGCCAGCACGCGGACTGCTGGCAGCCCACGCGGGGGCCGATGCAGGCGTCGACACGGCATCCAGTGGCCCGACGGATGAGGCGGGCGCACTGGCGGCGTCAGCCACCACGGCGATCACGGGTGCGGCCGCCGAAGCCGGCGGCTCGGGCGGGCTCAGCGGTGCGGCCGAGGCTGCTGGCTCAGGCGCTTGCACCAGAGCCCTTACCCCTGCGGCCGGCGCCGGCCTGGGTGCCAGGGTGGGCTTGGCCTTGGGCGGTGGCGCGGTACGGACGCTGGCGCGCTGCACGAGGTTCACCGCCAAGCGCGGCGGTGCCGATGTAGCCATGGGCTGCCAAGCCTTGAGCTGCTGCACACCCCATTGGTGCACCAACAGCACCGCCACAACCCACCCCAGCAGCGCCAGGCGCCGATGCCAGCGGCGCGTGACGATCAAGTGGCTGCTGCGGCCAGGAAGCAGCACAGCGAGGCCAGCAGCGTGCAGCGGAAGCGCAGCGTCAGCCAGCCCGACAGGCCCATCGCCGGGAAGCGCTGGCGGTCCACCGCGTAGCACACCACCAGCATGACGCCATGCACCACCAGACCGGCAAATGCCGGCATCAGCAAGGCCACCCAAGCCACCAAGGCAGGCACCACGCCCCAGCGCCAGGCCGTCACGGGGCCGCCGTCGCGCACGGCCAGCCCCCAATGCAGGGCACCCAAGAAGGCGATCACCGTGGCGGCGTAGGCCGACAGGCCTTGCATCACAAAGGCATGCGCATCCAGGTACTCGTCCTGGCCCAGCAACCAAGCGAGCACCGCCCCCGCCACAAAAGGCAACAGGCCGGCATAGCTCAGCCGTGCGGCCACATCGGGGGGAACGTTGGACACGGTGGGCAAGTGCGGGGTCATGTCAGGCCAGAAGCGGAAGTCGGGGGGACAGCTGGTCAGGGTTCAAGCCGGCCGTTTGGCGGCGGGCTTGGCGGCGGTGGCGCGCTTGAGGCGCTCTTCGATCATCTCGGGCGGGATGGCACCGGGCACGCGCGAGCCGTCTTCAAACAGCAGCGCCGGGGTACCGCGGATTTGGTGGCGCTGGGCAAACGCCGAGTTGCGCGCGATGGCGCCGTCGTCGCACTTGGCGCCGGCCGCGGCCGGCTCCTTGTTGCGCAGCATCCAGTCTTGCCACACCGCCGTGTTGTCTTTGGCGCACCAGATGGCGCGCGACTTGTCGCGGGAATCAGGGCCCAGGATCGGGATCAGGAAGGTGTAGACCGTCACGTTGTCCACCTCTTGCAAGCCGGCCTCAAAGCGTTTGCAGTAGCCGCAGTTGGGGTCGGCAAACACCGCCAGCTTGCGAGCACCGGTGCCGCGCTTCCACACGATGGCGTCGTTCAACGGCAAGGTGTGGAACGGCACGGCGCTGAGCTTGTCGACGCGCTCTTGGGTCAGGCTGCGGCGGGTGCGCAGGTCGATGAGATCGCCTTCAATCAGGTACAGGCCCTTTGCGTCGGTGTAGCGGATCTCGCTGCCAAAGCGCACCTCGAACAAGCCGGGCACAGGGCTGGGGCGCACCTCGTCAACAGGAGGAAAGTTGGGCAAGCGCTCAGCCAAGGCTTTGCGGATCACCGCCTCATTGGCCCAAGCCGCCGAGCACAAGCTGAGGGCAGCCACAAAGGCCAAGGTCACAGAACGGAACATCACAAAGGGCCGATCGTTGGAGTTGAAGAAGTGCCCATGGCGCGCTGGCTGAGCCAGCGCTTCAAAGGGCTGATTTGGTTCACCAAGGCCATGCCCTGGTTGCGAACCAAGCGTGCGGCGGCCGCAGGGTGAGCAAAGCCGTGCCACAGGGTGTCGGTGACCTGGCCCATCAGCCAAGTGTCGAGCGCACGCTCGCGCTCGTAGCGGCGCAGCAAGCGGATGTCGCCCAAGGGGCGCCAGGCCTCACGTGCGCCCAGCACCCGGGCCAGCGCGGCCACATCGGCCAGGCCCAGGTTCAGGCCCTGGCCGGCCAGCGGGTGCACTTGGTGGGCGCAATCACCCAGCAGCACCAGCCCCTCGCGCACCATGGGGTTGGCGCGCAGCAGGTTCAGGGGCCAGGCCGCGCACGGGGCGCTGACCTGCAGTTGACCGGCCAAACCACCCGTCGCTTGGTTCAGCAACGCGGCCAGCGCCATGGGCTCCAGCGCCAAGTGGGCTTGGGCAGCGGCCTGCGGCTGCGACCACACCAGCGCATAACTGTGTCCCGGCTGCGGACGGTCCATCGGCAAAAGGGCCAGCACCTCGCCGCCTGCGCCGAACCACTGCCAGGCGCGGCCTTGGTGTGGCAGGTCACTGACCAAGCGGGTGGCCAGCGCGTGGTGGCCGTAGGCCTGGCGGCTGACCTGGATGCCCCGCGCGGCCAAACCCTCGGCCTCGCGCCCTTCGCACAGCGCCAGCAAGGCGTGCGGCACTTCGGCATCCAAGCGCTGCACATGGGGCGCGAAGCGCAGGGCGTTGTCCAGCTGTGCGTCGAGCTCGGCGGCGTCCACGATGTGTGACAGCTCTCGCACCTGCGCGCCCCAAGCGGAGAACTGCAGCGCACCTGGCGCGCTGTCACCCGCAATCTGCATGTCGTAGACCGGCGTGATGGCCGAGGGGGCCATGCCCTCCCACACCTTCAGCTCGCTCAACAGGGCCTGTGCCGCCGCGTTCAGAGCGTAGCCCCGCACGTCGTTCGAGCGGGCTTGGGTGCGCCCGAGCAAGCCCACGCGCAATCCCTGGCGGGCCAGCGCCAGCGCCAGCGTGCGGCCTACGGCACCATCACCCCGGATCAAGACTTCGACTGACATGGGCGCATTCTAGGAAGCGGGGGCCGTCGGCCTCTTAAAATCACCGGCTTTGCCCGATCCCAGGGCCTGTCTTTAGAAAGCCCTCGCGATGAGTCTCAAATGCGGCATCGTCGGCCTGCCCAACGTCGGCAAGTCCACCCTCTTCAACGCCCTGACCAAAGCCGGCATCGCCGCTGAGAACTACCCGTTCTGCACGATCGAGCCCAATGTCGGCATCGTGGAGTTGCCCGACCCCCGACTGCAAGCGTTGGCTGGCATCGTTAAACCCGAGCGCATCGTCCCGGCCATCGTGGAGTTCGTGGACATCGCCGGTTTGGTGGCCGGCGCCAGCAAGGGCGAAGGGCTGGGCAACCAGTTCCTGAGCCACATCCGCGAGACCGACGCCATCGTCAACGTGGTGCGCTGCTTCGAGGACGAAAACGTCATCCACGTGGCCGGCCGCGTCGACCCGATCGCCGACATCGAGGTCATCCAGACCGAGTTGTGCCTGGCCGACCTGGGCACTGTCGAAAAGGCGGTCCACCGCTACAACAAAGTAGCCCGTGCCGGTGACAAAGACGCCATTGCCCTGGTCAAGGTGCTGGAGAAGTGCCAGGCGGCCCTCGACCAAGCCCAACCCGTCCGCGCCCTGGACTTCAGCAAGGAGGAACTGGCGCTGCTCAAACCGCTGTGCTTGATCACCGCCAAGCCGGCCATGTTCGTGGGCAACGTGGCCGAGGACGGCTTCGAGAACAACCCCTTCCTGGACCGCCTGCGCGAATACGCCGCCGCGCAGAACGCGCCGGTGGTGGCCATCTGCGCCAAGATCGAGGCCGAGCTGTCCGA
>CAZAIR010000104.1:9181-9456 GCA_964485225.1 uncultured Burkholderiaceae bacterium | reverse complement strand
GAGCTGCGCTGGCTGGAGTACGGCCAGCGCCTGCACCTGCGCCGCCGCAACGTGGCCGCCAACCCACCCAGCCAGCCCAGCTCGGCCACGCGCTTGTTCGAGGTGATGCGCAGCGGCAGCGGCCCCGCGGCCGGATTGCCCAGCTGGGGCCTGCGCCCCGGCGCCCGCGCCGATGCCTTGTTGCTCGACATCGACGCCCACCGATTGGCCGAAGTGCCCCCTGGCCGCTGGCTGGATGTACTGGTCTTTGGTGGCCGGGCTTGCGGCGCGGCGCC
>CAZAIR010000104.1:0-9171 GCA_964485225.1 uncultured Burkholderiaceae bacterium | reverse complement strand
TGTGTGGGTGGCGGGGGTGCAGCGGGCCTGATTCAACCCGGATGCGTTCGGTCAGGCGCTGCTGACGCGGTTGCGGCCGCTGGCTTTGGCGCGGTATAGCGCCTGGTCGGCTCGCTGCAGCAGTGCCTGCCATGGCGGCGGCGGGCTGGTGTTGCGGTGCAAGGCGAAGCCGGCTGACGCCGTGATCTTCAGCCCCGGCTGCGAGGAGTCCCAATCGTGGTTGGCAATGGCAGCACGCAGTCGCTCCAAGATGGCGGCTGCATTGCGCGCGCTATCGCCCACCAGGGCCACCAAAAACTCTTCGCCACCCCAGCGTGCCAGCACATCGGCACCGCGCAGTTGTTGGCGCAACAGGTTGGCGAACTCGCGCAGCACGCGGTCGCCCACACCATGGCCATGGCTGTCGTTCACGCGTTTGAAGTGGTCGATGTCCAGGATGCCCAGCATCAGCGCCTGCTGCTCCTCGCAGGCCCGGGCGTGCAGCAGCGGCAGGGCGGATTCGGCATGGCGGCGGTTGGCCAAGCGCGTCAGCACGTCCTCGTACGCCGCGTGCTCGGTTGCACTCAATCGCTCGCGCAGCAGGGTTTGCTCTTCTTCAAGCGCGGCGGCGCGGTGACGCAGCTCGCGCGCATCGGCACTGGCGTAGGCGGCTCGCGCAATGGCCTGATGCACCTCTTGGCGGATCAGCAGCACCTGCGTTTGCACCGCTTGCGCCTGCCGAACAGCGCGGCGTTCGGCGTCAAGCAGGCGCTCCAGGTAGTACAGCGCCACCGGCGCGTTGCCCTGTGTTTTGTGGGTGTCGTAGAGCAGCTGCAGCGTGCGGCGCTCCATGCGGCGCATCTTGGCGGGGTCCGGGTCGTGCAGCAGCTCCTCGGCGTGGGTGATCGCTTCGTCCACATGGTCCTGCAGGCACAGCAGCATCGCGCGCTGCAGCTTCGCATCCAGCGCCAAGCTGGCGTAGCCCCGGGTGAGCGAGATGTGCTCCAAGTCGGTCAGCAGCGGGTCGATGCGCGCGCCGTCGCCACCCAACAGCAAGGCGTCGATGAGGTTGGTCAGGGCCAGGGCCTCACGGTAAGCGTCGCGGTCGCGCTGCGCGGCCGATAGGGCGTCTTGGGCCAAGGTCTGTGCCAGGGCCTGAACGATGGGCATGTTCTCGATGTCGCCATCGCGGGCCAGCTCCTCGCACTCATGCAGCGTGTAGTACGCCTGGTTGCTGAGGCAAGCGAAGTCGAGATCGTGCAAACCGTGGCGCTGCGCCACCTCGCGTGCCTGCTGGGTGGTCTCGCGGGCTTGGATGGGGTCGCCCAGGGCCATGTAGGCATTGCCCAGCCGCACCAGCGACCACGCTTCGCGCTCGTGGTCGTTCAGCTGCCGGGCCAGCTCCAGCGCAGCCAGCGCTTGCTCGATGGCCTCGCGGCCCAGGTCGAGTTGCGCATAGGCCAGCGCCAGCGCGTTGCGGGCGTCGCACAGGTTGTGGGGGTCGTCGAGGTCTTCGAACAGCAGCACCGCCTCGCTACCCGCGCGCACCGCTGCTGGGTGGCGCCCCAGGCGCGGCAGGCTCGTGGCCAGCGTCAGCAGGGCCCAGGCCCGGTCGTGTGTGGCGTCCAGCGTGGGCAACAGGCGCTCCATGGCCGCCACGGTGTCGGCCGGCCCATCCTTGGGCAGCCGAGCCAAGGCTTCGGCGAGGGCGGAGTTGGGCGTTGGGGCGCTCAGCATGTCAGCGAATGAAGTCGCGCAGGTCGGCCAGCAGGCGCTCCCGTGAGGGAGCGTGCAGGTACATCATGTGTCCGGCCTCGAAGTAGCGCACCGTGAGCCGGTCGCGCACGCCCGGCCGCAGGCCCAGGTGTGCCAAGCTGTGGTCGCCAGCGGCGTGCGGCGTGGCCAAGTCGAGGTAGCCGCTGGCCACGTACACGCGCAGGTCGGGGTCGCGGTGCAGCGCGTCGCGCAGCAGGGGGCCAGTGGCCAAGTACTTGTTTTCATGGCCGGCAAAACGCCAGCTCAGGTAGAGCGGCGCCAGCAGGTGGTACGGGGCTTCACCCTTCCATCCAAACTGTTGCTGCAGCACGCGCTGCACGCCAGCCTTGAAGGCCCCCGCCATGGCGCTGTAGCTGGGGTCGTCTTCGACCTTCTCGCCGGCGTCGTCCAGGTCCAAGCCGGTGAAGCGGCTGTCCAGGCGCCCGGTGCTCAGCCCTTGGTCGCGCAGCAGTTCCTTGAAGAAGCGCTCGTCACTCACCCTCAGGCGGCAGCGGCGCACGAAGGTGGGGCTCAGGCCCGTGAAAGCGGCCACTTGCTCGGCTACTGCCGCTTGCGCGGCCTCGTCCAGGCGGTCGCCCTGCAGCAGCGCGCTGGCGTAAGCGCCCAGTGCGAAGGCTTCGGCTTGGCGCACCACCTCGGCCAAGGGCAAGGCCTGCAGCGCTGGTTCCAAGCGCTGATGGAACCAGGCGGTGGCGGCGTAGGTGGGCAAGAACAGGCAGTAGGGCAGGTCGTTGACAGGGTCGAAGCTGAACAGCTGGAAGTCCAGCGCCAGCGAGATCAACACCACGCCGTTCAGGTGGATCTGGTGCTTCTCCTGCAGCTGGCGCGCCAAGGCTGCGCCGCGGGTGCTGCCGTAGCTTTCGCCCATCAAGTATTTCGGTGAGCCCCAGCGCCCCTCGCGGCTCAGGTGCACGCGGATGAACTCAGCAATCGCGTCCAAATCCCGCTGGTAGTCGTGGAACTCCGTGGTCTTCTCGCCAGTCTGCATGGTCGACAGGCCGGTGCCGATGGGGTCAATGAACACCAAATCGGCCTGTGCCAACAGGCTCAATGGGTTGTCTGTCAGCCCGTATGGCGCAGCGCCACAGCGCCCGAAGTCGTCCGTCGCCACCAACTGGGGCCCCAGTAAACCCAGGTGCAGCCACACGCTGCTGGAGCCCGGACCACCGTTGAACACGAACAGCAGCGGGCGGCTGGGGTCGGGCTGGCCCTTTGCGTCCAGCCGGGTGTAGCTCATGTGGAACAGCTGCGCCCGCACCGCCAGGCCTTCGTGCTCGCCGTCCTTGCCTTGCTTGGGCTCGCGGATTTCTTGCCATGCGGCACGCGCCAGGTAGCGCACGCTCTGACCGTCGATGGTGGCCGTGTGCTCGGCTTGCGAAGGTGCAAGCGTTGCAGCGGGCACTGGGGCGGCAGCAGTGCCCGAAGGCAGGGGGTCTTTAGCATCCATGCCATGAACTCTAAGCTTTGGGGTGTTGACTTCTCGAGCGCGCCCAGTGTGCGCAAGCCCATTTGGCTGGCCGGTGCTGTGCACGATGCCACGGGTCTGCACCTGCTCAGCTTGTTACCTGTCCTGAGCTTGGACGCTTTTTCCGAATGGGCGCGCCAACCTGGTCCTTGGCTGGCGGGGCTGGATCTGCCGCTCGGGCTGCCCAGGGTCTTTGTCGATGCCCAGGGCTGGGGCCCTGGTTTGGCCGATGTCGCGCAGCAACTGCAGCAGCGCAGTCGCAAGGATTGGCAGGCCCTCATCGACCAATGGGGCAACGCACGGCCTGCGGGCCAGCGGCTCGTCCACCGGCGCTGTGACACCCAATTGCCGGCCGGCGCGCGGTCCACCAGCCCGCTGCAAACCCGCTATGTGCCTGTGGGCTTGATGCTGCACGCTGGCTTGCCGCGTTTGCTCGACGCCGGCGTCACTTTGCTTGGTCAGCACGCTGGTGACCCCGAGCGGCAATGCCTCGAGGCTTATCCCGGCTGGCTGGCGGTCCAGGTGCTCGGCCGGCGCTCTTACAAAAACGCCGACACGCCGGACCGCCGCACCGCCCGTGCCGAGCTGCTGGCCGCTTTGCAGCGCGACGGTGGTGGCTTGGGTGTGCCTTTGCATTGCACGCCGGAGCAAGCCACCTTGCTGCTCGACGATCCCAGTGGCGACCCGCTGGATGCCACGATCTGCGCCCTGCAAGCCGCTTGGGCGCAACTGCAGCCGCGCTTCGGCCAGCCGGTCGGTATCGATCCCTTGGAGGGCTGGATCACCGGCGCTGGGCCAGCCGCCCACACAGGTAGGTCCACATGAAGTGCGCCGCCGCCTGCGCGCTGAGCTGTGCGTGGTCGTAGGGGGGCGACACCTCCACGCAGTCCATGCCCACCCAGTTCTGGTCGGCCAGTTCTTCCAGCACCGTCAACACCTGGTTGGTGCTGAGGCCGCCGGGCTCGGGCGTACCGGTGCCGGGAGCGAAGGCGGGATCTAGGCAGTCGATGTCCAGGCTCAAGTACAGCGGCGGCTGGCCGTGCGCGGCCCAGCGCTGGCGCATGGCATCCAGTGCAGGCGCCAGTTGCTCGGGGCTTTCAAGGCCGCGCAGCTTGCGTGCCTCAAAGATCAGGCCACCTTGGTCGCGCACGAACTCGCGCGGCTCGCGCGTGGCGCTGCTGCGGATACCCATCTGGACAAAGCATTCAGGGATGACGAGGCCCTCTTGGATGGCCTCGTACACCCAAGTGCCGTGTCCGCTGGGTTCACCAAAGTGGTCGGTCCAGGTGTCGCAATGGGCGTCGAAGTGCAGCACGCCCAGCGGCTGCCCGAAGTGCGCCCGGTAGGCGCGCAGCAAGGGCAGGGTGATGGAGTGATCGCCGCCGATCCACACCATGTGGTGCTGGGCCAGCAGGGGCGCAATCTGGGGCATCAAAGCGGCGCGCATGCCCTCCAAGCTGGTGTTGGGCAGGGGCAGGTCGCCCAGATCCAGGCAGTGGCCGGTGGGGCTGGTGTCGAAGTGCGGGTGGTGGGCATCGCACAGCATGTGGCTGGCGGCGCGGATGGCCGCGGGCGCCATGCGGGCACCGGGGCGGTTGGTGGTGGCGCCATCCCAGGCGATGCCAGCCACCGCAAATGGGCTGCAGCCCGTGGTCTCGCGGGGCAGTTGAAGAAAGCCACTGTGGCTCAGGTAGGCGAATTGCGTCATGGCAGCAAGGGAAGGGCATGGCGCCTAGCGCCGAGCCGTGGGGGCCTAGGCTCAGCGGCGGGTGTGTTGCGTGTTGCCGAACAGCGCCTCGCGCGCTTTGTCGTCGGTCAGGGGCTGCCGTTGGTTGGCCAGGACCTGTACACCGCGTTGCACGGCGGGGCGCTGATCGATCTCGTCGAACCAGCCCTTCAGGTGTGGGTAGTCGCCCATGTTCACCCCTTGGTTCTTCCAACTGCGAAGCCAGGGCCAAATCGCCATGTCAGCCACGCTGTACGTCTTGCCGCCGATGTAAGGGCTGTGGCCCAGGCGCTTGTTGATCACACCGTACAGCCGATTGGCTTCGTTCGTGTAGCGTTCGATGGCATAGGGCAATTTCTCCGGCGCATACAAGCGGAAGTGGTGCGCTTGTCCCAGCATCGGCCCCACGCCGCCCACTTGGAACATCAACCACTGCAGCACGTCGTACTTTTCAGCCACACCAGCGGGCAAAAAGCGCCCGGTTTTGCCGGCCAGATAGAGCAGGATGGCGCCCGACTCCATCAGGGAGAGGGGCTTGCCCTCTGGGCCGTCGGGGTCCACGATCGCAGGGATCTTGTTGTTGGGGCTGATGGCGAGGAAATCTGACTCGAATTGCGCGCCTCGGCCGATGTCCACCGGGATCACCCGGTAAGGCAGCCCGCATTCCTCCAACATGATGTGCACCTTGTGGCCATTGGGCGTGGGCCACGAATAGACTTCGATCACTTTTGGGGCTCCTGCGAAGGCGGGTTGCGGGCATGGTAATCAAACAGGTCAGGCAGTGGATGAAGGTGCGGGCCAGTGCCGCACAGTGGAAGCCCATCGCCGAGTGGGCCGCGAAACGCGGAGCCACTTTCGAGATCGACGCCGAAGGCGAGGGCTTCACCATCGAAGACGCCAAGCACCCCATGGGCCGCTTACTCATCGAGTGGGGTGAACCCCAGCGCGACTACCTGCACACGCCCGAATTGCGGCTGCGTTTGGATTTGAAGTTGCAGTCCGACCTGCAGGTGATGGTCATCGAGCGCACCCTGATGGACCAATTGGAGGTGCAGGTTTTCGAGGCCTACACCGACACGCTGCAAACCCGCATCGACGCCGACACACCGGAAGAGATGCGCTGGCTGGTGATGTTTCCCAAGGTCGACGTGTGGCCCAGCAAGGTCGCGCGTCAGCGCTTCGGCGTCTGCGGCGCGACCAAGGACTTGGCTCAGGCTTGGGTGTCTGGTGCCCTTTCTGAGGCGCTGGCACTGGCCAGCCAAGACTTGGTGCCCGCCGGTCACCCTTTCGTCATGCTGACCCAGCGCGGCAACCTCTACCTTCGCAGCGGCATGGCGGCTCCCGCTCTGGAGCAGGTCCAGGCCTTGGTGCGGGTCGCGGAGGTGGCGGCGCGCGACGCGCAGTCACTCAACGCGCGCTTTGGCGAGTCGGGCTCATGGGCTGTGCCCGACAGCACCCCTTGGAATCCGTCCGCAGCGCCGCCGACCACCACGCTCTAAGGGGTTCAAAGCTCGTACTGTGAGCTCGCTCCGCCCAGTGCACGCTGCAGCAGCGGTCCACTCAGGCGATCTGACAGCAGACTGGCGAAGGCCAGCACATGGTTGCGCAGGTACACCCCACGCTTGAAGGCGACGCGGGCCACGTTGTGCCCGAACAAGTGCCCCAGTGGGCGCGACACCAAATCACCGCTGGCGTCGTCCTTGAGGGCCATTTCGGCCACCAGGCCGATGCCGAAGCCGGCCCTCACGTAGGTCTTGATCACATCGGCATCGATCGCCTCTAGCACCACCAGAGGTTGCAAGTTACGTGCTGCAAAGGCGCGATCGATGCGCGCCCGGCCGGTGAATGCCGGGTGATAGCTGATCAACGGCTGCTCAGCCAACTGCACCAAGCTCAGCGTTTCGGTGGCAGCCAGTGGGTGGTCACGGGGCATCACGGCCACGTGTTGCCACTCGTACCACGGTAGCGACAGCAGCTCGTCGAACTCGTCCAAGGACTCGGTGGCCAACCCGATCACCGCGGTCTCTTCCAGCACCATCTGGGCTACTTGCTTCGGGTTGCCTTGGTGCAGGCTGATCTGCAGTTTTGGAAACTGGCGGCGCAATTGGCCCAGGGGCCCGGGCAGTACGTAGCGCGCTTGCGTGTGGGTGGTCGCGATGCTGAGCTGGCCGCTGTCCTGCCGACTGAACTCCTCGCCGATGCGCTTGAGGTTGCTCACCTCGCGCAGGATCAAGTCGATGCTCTTGAGGACTTGCAGGCCTGGCTCGGTGATGCGGCGCAAGCGCTTTCCGTGGCGCGAAAAAATGTCAACGCCCAGTTCTTCTTCCAGCTCCAAGATGGCTTTGGAAACGCCCGGCTGCGAGGTGTGCAGCGCCTTGGCCGTCTCGGTCAGATTCAACCCCCGGCGGGCGGCTTCGGCCACGTAGCGGAACTGTTGCAGGTTCATGTGCCTCCCTCTTGCACCAAGCCCAACATCCCTGCGCACACCGCCGCCATGGCCTTGGCCATGGCCTCCTGCTGCCCGATGGCGCCGTGAAGCTGGATGTCGAGCCCATGTGCCGCTTGTGCCGCGCTGATGATGGGAGGCACGTCCCGCAGCACATGGCCCGCCCCGCCCAAGAACAGAGGCAACACGTCCACGCGGCGCGCACCGCTCTGCGCAATCTGAGCCAGCACCGTTCCCAGGTCAGGCGGCATGAGCTCCAGGAAGGCCAAATGCACTTGCAGGCTGGGCCACGCGCTTTGGAGGTGCTTGGCCACGTTCTCAAACGGCTGTGCCCAGGCGGGGTTGCGCGCCCCATGGCCCAACAACACAACATGGTGGATGGGGTTGTTCATCGGTAGCGCACCAACCAAGCAAAGGCGGTCATCGAGATGCCCAGGTAAAGCAGGCTCGGCGCAGCGGCGACGGCCCACGGGGTCCAGTTTTTCAGCAAACCCAGGTGGCCCGCCAAATTGTTCAGCAGCACAAAGCTGATGCCGATCATGATGCCCACGAACACCCGGCCACTGATCCCCCCGCCTCGGGCATGCAGGTAGGCGAATGGCAGGGCCAGTGCCGTCATCACAAAACACGCGAAGGGGTAGAGTGCCTTGCGCCAGAACTGGATCTCGTAGCGTTGGGCCGATTGCTCTTGCGCCGCGAGGTGCTGCGTGTAGGCGAACAGCTCCGTGGTTGACATGTCGCTGGCCTTGACCAGCGCCGCGTTCACCACGCTCAGGGTGAGCTGGCTTTGCCAACTCAGTTCAGGGAGCATCTCTTGCTGCACGCCGCCGCTTTCCAGCTCCTGGGGCCACCGGGTGCGTTGCGCCTGTTGCAGCAGCCACTGCCCCTGTCCGTTCACCGTACCGCTCGGTGCTTCCCACCGCTCCAACAGCCGCCCACGACCATCGAAGGTGAAGACGCGCACGTCGCGGAGCTGACCATCCAAGCTGGCGCCCTGCACGCTCACGGTGAAAAAGCGCTCGTTCCCATCTTCCAGCGTCAGTCGGTCTTTCAGCCAGGCGCCGCCGGCCCGTTGCACCACACCGTCTTGGCTGCGCGCGCGCAGTTGCTCCGCCCACTGGTCGGCCTTCGGGGCCAACCAGTCGCCCGCCACAAAGGTGATGACGGCAAAGCCGCTGGCCAACAAACTGAGCAAGCCGAGCGCACGACCGGGACCCAAGCCGCCGGTTCGCAGGATGGTGAACTCGCTCGACTGCGCCATGCGCGCCAACGCAAAGATGCTGCCAATCAATACCGCGATCGGGAACACCTCGTAGAAGTTACCCGGTAGCTCCAGGGCTGCCAACAGTGCAGCCTGCCCGGCCGAACCACCTTTGCGCACGCTTTCGAGTGCGTCCACAAAGCCCAAGAAATAGAAGAGTGCCAAGAAAGCCAAGGTCACGAACGCGACAGCGCTCACCACGTCGCGGTACAGCAGGCGGCGGACGGTCCTCATGCGGCACTCCGGGCCGTCGTAAGCCGGCTGGTGACGCGGATGGCCTCATCGCGCCACAGCAGCATCACGCACGCCAGTGCGAACGCCGGCCCGTGCACGCTGAGCAGCGCTTGTGCGCCGCCCATGCGGCCTTGACCCACCCAAGCCTGCGACAAGTTGATCAACTGGTAGTACACAACGAAGGTGAGGATCGCCATCAGCAAGCCCCAGTTATTGGGCCGGCGTGGGTTGGAGGCCGCCAACCCCAAGCCAATCAATGCCAGGTTGACGGCACCCAGCACCAG
>CAZAIR010000103.1:0-9495 GCA_964485225.1 uncultured Burkholderiaceae bacterium | reverse complement strand
AGTCGATCACGGCGGTCTTCTTGCCGCGCAGGGCCAGGCCGGTGGCAAAGCTGGCACTGGTGGTGGTTTTGCCTACCCCGCCCTTACCGGAGGTGACAACGACGATCTTGGTCATGGGTGCGTTCTCTTCAGAGGTCAAAACTTGAGGGGCTCGAAAACAAGGCGCTCGCCCTCCAGACGCACCTGGGCCGGCTTGGCCAGCACCTCGGGCGGCAGGGGCTTCTCACTGGTGCGGAAGGTGCCGGCCACGGCCAGCAGCTCGGCTTCCAGGCTCTGGGCAAAGATGCGCGCATCGGTGCGGCCTTTGGCCCCGGCAATGGCGCGGCCGCGCAGCGCGCCGTAGACGTGGATGTGACCGTCGGCAATCACCTCGGCGCCGTGGCTCACCAGCCCAAGCACGACCAGATCGGCATCGCGGGCGTAAAACTGCTGGCCGCTGCGCAGCGGTCTGTCGAGCACCACGGTGTAGCGCTCCGGCACCGGCGCGGCCGCAGGTGCGATGGCCGGTGGGCTGGGGGTGGCGGCAGCGACAGGCGCTGCGGCACTGCCCTCGGCGATGGCCAAGCCAGCGGATTGGGCAGCTTGGCGGTCGGCGGCATCCAGCGCGCCCGCCCCAGTCAGGGCAACGGGCACCAGGGACCAGCCCCGGAGCACTTGCAGCAGGGCCGGCCAATCACAGGGCACATCAGCAGCCGGCAACTCGCTGACGTCCAAGCTCAGGGGCTCGCCGTCGAAAGCACCCGCCAACCCACCCCAAGCGGCCTGCAGTTGCGTAGCCAACTCTGGCGCCGAGCGGGTGCGCAGGGACAACTGCAGGGTGGCGACTTGGGCCGATTTGAGGTCGATACGGGGGGCGGCTGCGGACATGCGGCGATAGGGTCGGGCACTGCGCCGGACAGGGCCGCACGCGAAGCGCCGGATTCTAGTTGCGCACCCGCTGCTGGAAGCCTTGGCGCCGCCGACGTGATCAGGATTTTCACGGAGGCCCTTCAAGTTACCCCCAACAAAGCGCCTCCCGAGGGCCGACCCAGGGACGACCGCTGGCCGGCACTCCGGGCCGCAGCCAGCACGCCAAACATGCGCCAAGTCATTGATTCATATAGGCCACATGCAATTGCCTAAAAAAGCAGCAACCCAAGCCAAGGCGCTGCAATTCAAGGCCTTTGCGATGCTCTCGAGAGGTTGCCCACAAAGTTATCCACAGAATCGGTGAATAGCTGTGGGCATCACAAAGAATCAAGGACTTAACGCTCTTGCATGAGGTTTTGCTTCAAGGGCAGCGGCGGTGGGAGGGGGCAACCACGGCCGCTGCGCGAACCGTTTGGTGCCTGTCGCAAGGTGCAAGTGGGGCTTGACTTGTCCCCAACTTTGCTGCAGCCGGGCGCAAGGGGTTGAGCCGCAGTGGCGCACCGGCACAACAGACGCAAGTGATTGATTTCACAAGAAGTGAACCCGGGGCCAACCCGTACTTTCAGCCCTGCGTCGATCCATGAATCAAGCACTTAGCCGGTGTATGTGAGGCTTACCCACAAAGTTGTCCACAACAAGGTAGGCGTAAGCCCCTGCACCGGGTCGCTTGGCGTGGCTATGCTCCTTTGTTACTTGCTCATTTGTTGGCGCAACCTCATGCAAATTGCAGGCTTCAAGCTGCACGACGTCATCCAAGCCGTTGGCGACACCGCGGTGTGCAGTGCCGAAACGGCCCGAGGCGAGCGGGTGGTGCTGAAGGTGCTCGACAACGAGCAACCTTCGCTGGAGCTACTGGCCCGCTGGCGGCATGAGTTCTCGGTGCTGCAAAGCATCCAATCGCCTTGGGTGATCCGGGCCAAGGAACTGGTGCCGGTTGATCGGCGTTTGGTGTTGGTGCTGGAACCGTTTGGCCCTTACAACCTCGCCCAACTGATCGAGCGCCGGCTGCTGGACCTGCGCGAACGGCTGACGCTGGCCCTGCAGTTGGTGCAGGCTGTGAGCGATGTCCACGCTGCGCACCTGGTGCACGGCGACATCGCGCCCAAGAATGTCCTGGTGGACCTGGCTGCGCTGCAGCTCAAGCTCTGCGATTTCGGCCTGGCCTCTCGGCTGGACCAAGAGCAGCGCCGCTCGACCGACGCCTACCTGCGTGGCACCTTGGCCTACATGGCGCCCGAGCAAACCGGCCGCACCAACCTGGACGTCGACTACCGCAGCGACTTTTACTCGCTGGGCGCCACGCTGTACGAGTTGTTCAGCGGCACCTGCCCCTTCCCCGACAGCGACCCGATGGCCTTGCTGCACGCGCATTTGGCGGTCGTGCCCAGCCTGCTGCATGAGGCCGCACCCGAAGTGCCTGCGGCGGTGTCGGCGGTGGTGCACAAGTTGCTAGCGAAGTACCCGGGCGACCGCTACCAAAGCAGCTATGGCATCAAACACGATCTGGCGCGCTGCCTGCACGAGTTGGATGCCCAAGGTCGCATCCCGCCATTCCCGGTGGGGCAACACGACCTTCCGGAGCGGTTCTGCTTGTCCCAACGCTTGTACGGGCGGGAAGCGCAGGTCAATGCCATTTGGGCCGCTTTCGAGTGGTGCAGCGCCGGCCGGCCGCAACTGCTGCTGGTGGGCGGCCAATCGGGCATCGGCAAAACCGCGCTGGTGAGTGAGCTGCACCGCCCCATCGTGGCCCGTCGAGGCTACTTCTTGCGGGGCAAGTGCGCCCAGTTCAGCCAGGGCGCGCCCTACGCTGCGTTGGTAGAGGCTTTTCAGCCGCTGGTGCGCCAACTGGCCGTGGAAGGCGACGAGCGCCGCCACTACTGGGCCGAACGCTTGCACACGGCCTTGGGCGAGCAAGCCGGTGCCGTGGCCGAAATCCTGCCCAACCTGGGCGAACTGATGGGTGTGCTGCCCGCCTTGCCTCAATTGCCAGCGGCAGAGCGCGAGCAGCGTTTCCACATCGCGTTCGGGCACTTCGTACAGGCACTGGCCGGCCCCGCCCACCCGTTGATGCTGTTCATCGACGACCTTCAGTGGGCCGATGCCGCCACCTTGCGCTTGCTGGAGCAACTGGTGGAGGCCGACTCTGACGCCTGCTTGCTGGTGGTCGGCGCCTACCGGGACAACGAAGTCGACGACACGCACCCGCTGACGCAGACCCTGGAGGCCATCACGCGCAGCCAAGGCCGGCTAGAGACCCTGCACCTCGACAACCTGAACGGCGACCAAGTCTGTGCACTGGTGGCCGACACCTTGCACCAAAGCCCGCAGGCCGTCGCCCCCTTGGCCAGCTTGTGCACCGAGAAAACCGCGGGCAACCCTTTCTTCTTGGGTCAGTTCCTGCGCAGCCTGGTCACCCATGGCGACCTGCGCTACGACCGCGCCAGCGGCGCCTGGGGTTGGAACATCGCGCAGATCCGCCAGCGCGAGATGACGGACAACGTCGTCACGCTGATGCTGGAGCGGCTGCACACCCTGCCCGACGCCACCCAAGCGCTGCTGGCACGTGCTGCGTTGTTGGGGGACAGCTTCAGCCTGCACGAGCTGCAACTGCTGGCAGGCAACCCCGGCACACCGCTGCACACGCCAGCTCAAGTGGCCAGCCAACTGTGGCCCGCCCTGCAATCAGGCCTGCTGCTGCCATTGGATGAGGCCTACAAGTTCGAGGGCAGCCCCGAGCCCCTGGCGGCCGCCCGATACCGCTTTTTGCACGACCGGGTGACACAGGCCGCGCATGCGCTGACCGAAGACGCCGACCGCCCCGCGCTGCAATTGCACTGTGGCCGGCGCCTGCGTGACGGCCTGAGCCCGGCCGAGCGCGAAGCGCGCCTCTTTGACGTGCTGGGCTGTCTGAACCCGGCGGTAGACCTCATCACCGACCCCGCGGAGCGAGCGGGCTTGATGGCCTTGAATCAACTGGCCGGGCTGCGGGCCAAAGCCGCATCAGCGCACGCCCCAGCGGTGAGCTTGCTGCGCCAAGCCCGTGCGCTGCAAAGGCCGGATGCCTGGCAGCAACAGCCGCAGCAGGCGCTGCACCTGCTGCGCGAGCTGGCCGAGGCCGAGTACCTGGCCGGTCACTTCGAGCGCGCAGAGGCTCTGTACGCCGAAGGCCAAGCCGCATGCACGGAAGCGCTGGGGCAGGTCAGCCTGTGGCTGGTGCAAGTTGATCAACTGCACATCCAGGGCCGCTTTGCCGATGCGATGCCGGTGCTGTTGCAGGCGCTGGCGCGGTTGGGGCGCCCATTCCCTGAGACCGAAGCCGAGGCCGGCGCCGCCTTCCCGGCCGAATTCGCGCAAACGCAAGCCCTGCTGGCGCAAGCCCCTTTGAGCAGCCTGCTGCAAGCGCCCGAGATGCGCGACGCCGCGCACCAAGCGGAGATGCGGCTGTACCACGCGCTGTCGTATGCCAGCTACCAAACCGGCCGCTTCGGCGCTTTCGTGGTGGGTGCCTGTCGCATGGTGCGCACCACGCTGGAACACGGCCAGGGCGACCTGAGCTGCGTGGCCTATGTGGCCTACATGACCGCGATGTCGGCCATGAAGACGCCCTACCCGCAGTGCCACGCCATGGGCCGCTTGGCGCTGACCTTGGCCGAGCAGCGCGACAACCGCTACTTCCGCCTCACCGTCTACCAGTACTTCGGGCCCTTCTACCAACACTGGTGCGAGCCCTTGGCCGACACCCTGCCGCTGCTGGAGCGCGGGCTGGCGATGGGCGAAAACGGCATCAACCCGCTGTCGGCCGGCTTTTGCGCGCTGCTGCGCTCGGTCAACCGACTGGCACTGGGCACGCCCTTGGACGAGCTGGCGCTGGAGTGCGAGCGCGGCCTCAAGTTCCTGACACGCAGCCACCAATCCGCCACGGCCGCCATGCTGCGCCACGGCGTGCTGCAGCCGGTGCGAGCACTCCTGGGCCAAACCTTGGGGCCGCTGAGCTTTGACAGCAGCGACAGCCGCAGCAGTGAATTCTTTGCCGGCGACTACAGCACCCCGAGCATCCCCTTGGCGCTGCACAGCGCCGCCGCGCTGCGTCACGCCTACCTGATGGACGACGCGCCGATGTGGCGCCTGCATGCCGGCAACCTCGCCACGATCGGCATGTGTCTGCCCGACAGCCCCTCCAGCGTGGAGGCGCAGTTCTACGTGGCCCTGGGCCGCCTGCGCGAGGGCTACGACACGGGCACCGACGCAGTCACCCAGGCCCAAAGCCAAGCCGAGTTGCTGGCCACCTGGGCCGAAGGCTGCCCGACCAACTTCCTGCACAAGCAACTGCTCCTGCAAGCCGAGTTGGCGCGCGTGCGCGGTGATGACAAGGCGGCGATGGCGCTGTACGCCGAGGCCATTGACGCCGCAGGGGAAGCTGGCTTCACCGTCTGCGAGGCCCTGGCCAACGAGCTGTATGCGCGCTTCTGGCTGGGTCAGCAGCAGCGCCAGCTGGCCGCCAATTTCGTTCGTGAAGCGTATTTCCACTACCGCCGCTGGGGCGCGCACACCAAGTGCCGCCAACTGGAGGCGCAGTGGCCACAGCTCAGCTTCCGTCTGGCCCGCCAGCGCGGCGTGCCGGGCACCAGCCAATCCATGGACCTGGACCTGAGCCAGTCCTCGCTGCTCACCGGCTCCAGCAACACCAATGGGCTGCCGGACCTGCACGCCTTGCTGAAGGCGCACCAGGCCTTGGCGCAGCAAATCCACCTCGACCAGTTGCTGGCGCAAATGCTGCACGTGCTGCTGGAAACCGCAGGCGCGCAAAGCGGCGCCATCGTGCGCGCCGACGGCGCGCACTTGATGGTCGAGTGCATCGGCCAACTGGCGCCCGGCCCCACGCTGCGCCACCAGCGCCTGCACCAGCGCTTGAGCGACAGCGCCGACCTGCTGCCGGTGTCCCTGCTGGAGTACACGCGGCTCACGCGAAGCGCCTTGGTGTTGAACCAGCCGGCCCAGGACAGCCGATTCGCCCACAGCGTGTACCTGCAACAGCGCCGCCCGAAATCAGCGCTGTGCCTGCCGGTGATGGCGCAAGGCCAGTTGGTGGCGCTGGTGTACCTGGAGAACAAGCAGCTCGAAGACGCTTTCACCCTGCGCCACCAGCAAACGCTGGCGCTGTTGAGCGCACAGGCTGCCATCTCGCTGGTCAACGCACGCCTCTACGAGAGCCTGGAAGAAAAAGTGGCGCAACGCACCGAAGAGCTGCGCCAGATGAGCATGAAGGACGGTCTGACCGGTATCGCCAACCGGCGCGCCTTCGACGAACGCTTGGCGCTGGAGTGGCGCCGCAGCCTGCGCAATGCGCAGCCGCTGTCGCTGCTGATGATCGACATCGACCACTTCAAGCAATACAACGACCACCACGGCCACCTGGAAGGCGACCGCTGCATCCAAGCCGTGGCTGGCACCTTGGTGCAGTCGGCAGCCCGGGCCTCGGACCTGGTGGCGCGCTATGGCGGTGAGGAATTTGCCCTGCTGCTGCCCGCCACCGACAACGTCGCCGCCATCGAGGTGGCACAGGCCTGCATAGCGGCGCTGGCCCAGCGTGCCCTGCCCCACCCCGGCACCGGCGGCATGGTCACCCTGAGCGTGGGCGTGGCCACGGTGGATGTGGGTGCCGCCGACCTGAACCCCCAAGCCCTGATCGAACGCGCCGATCAGGCCCTCTACCGGGCCAAGCGCGGCGGCCGCAACCGCCTGTCCGCCTGACGATCGTCAGATGCTGATGCTGTTGGGCACTTGCGAAGGCAGCTGGAACGGGTAAGCCACCGGGCGCGTTTGGTTGCGCTGGCGGATTTCCAGCTCGGCCCGTGCCAACGCGTCTTGCAGATCCGCCACCAGCGGCTGCACCCGCTTGTCGGTGAAGTAGGGCGCGCGGGGGTTGGTCTCGTAATGGCCGAAGCGGTCGAACTGCACGCCGCTGAGCAGGAACTCGAACGACAGCGTGTACAGGCCCACGTCCAGCGGCGGGTACCAGGGCAGGCAGTCCTGCTCCGTGGACAGCACCGTGCTGCGGCTCGGGGCCGGGCGGTACAGCGTGCCGGCCACCGCCGGCATGTACGACATCAACGGGTACTGCGCGTAGTTCACCGCCGCGTGCTGCGGGCCGGCGGTATAGATGATCTGGGCCACCATCTCGATCAGGTAGTCCAGGCTCTCCAGCGCCCACGGGCGATCAGGGTTGCCGGTGGCGGTCAAGCCGCCCAAGCCCTTGAAGCCGCAGAAGGCCGGCGCCGTCAGCTCGTGCACCCAGCCTTGCAGCTCGGTGTCGTTGCGCACGTCGGCGTCGCTGCGGTAGTACACGCGCAGGTAGCCGTCCACAAAGCGCTTCACGGCGGCCCACAGCAGGCGCGTGTCGTCACGGAACGGGAAGGTCGGCAAGCGGTCGACACCGCGGCGGCGGAAGTGGGTCTCGGGCTGGCGATCGTCCCAGCGCCAAGCGCGGTGGGCCTCGGCCACCAGCTTGAGCGTGTCCTCGATGGCCGGGCCCACGTTGGTGGCCACCACGCCGCCCGGCACGATCAGGCTGTGGATGGCCGAGTCGTTGATGTTGATGGTGAAGCGGAAATGCGGCGCCAACAGTTTCAGCAAAGGGTGCTGTGCAGCCAGCTGGCGGTGGGCGGCCACCACCATGGGTTCGATGATGAGGTGGCAGTCGCCCAGGTGCGCCACCGACTCGTGCTGGATGGCGCTGCACACGTTCACGATGTACTTGGCCAGGCGCCACTTCAGGCCGTTGGCATCACCCGCGTTGGCCACATCGCCAGGGGTGAAGATGGGGGCAGCTTCGGGGTCGTGCACTTGCGCCAGTTGGATCGCCACGGGACGCAGCACGCCATCGGGCAGCGCGGGGTAGCCAGGGCTGGGCTGGCGGCTCCAGCAGAACAGCGCGACGGGTGCCGCGAGGTAGCGCGGCAGGTCGTGCAGGGGGTCGGCGTGCAGGCCGTCCAGCGCCGCGTAGTCGCAGGCGTACAGGCGGTGGCTGCGGGCGGCTTCGGCCAAAGTGAGGCCGGGCTCGCCCATCACCTGCGCAAACTGCGCGTCGCTCAGCGGCATCTTGCGCAGCAAGTCGGCCAGGGCGATGGTTTCGGCATCGGCCTCACCCGGTGAGGGCACCACGCCGCGCAGCTGGGTGGTGTTGAAGCCAGCCGTTTGCAGCCAGCCAAAGAACCAGTCCTGCTCGCACGGCAGGCCTTGGTTGGTGGGCATCCAAGGCTGGGGCTCAACCGCCATCATCAGTGGCGTGGGCAGGTCGGCCATCAGCTCGGCGTAGTCGGCCGGGCTTTGAGGTGCCAGGTAATCGCGACCATGGTCACGGGCCAGCATGTCGAACAGCGTGCTTTTCAAGAAGCCCGTGGGGCCGTTCTGGATGAAGTCGCCAAAAACCTTCTCCAGGCCGGTGGCCATCTTGAGCAGGTCTTGCGGCAGGCGCATCGTGGCCTCCAGCGCCTTGGGCAAGGCCACCAAGGCCTGCACGAGGGCCTTGAGCTCCTCAGCGTCGCGCAGCGGGTGCAGCAGGCTGAAGTCATCGCGCAGCTTGGCGTAGGCGGCCTCCACGGCGTGCAGCGCGTCGGTAGGCAGGTCGCTGCGCAGTTCGCGTTCCAGCAGCTGCATCACCGCGCGCTTGAAGTTCGCGGCCAGCGGCAGGAACACGGCCAGCACCTGGGCCTCGTAGTCGATGCTGAACTTCTCGGCGGGCGGCAAGTCGGCCGACAGGGGTACCGACTCCAGGTAGCTGCGCATGTAGTTGTAGTCGGTGCGCGCCAAGGCCAGTTGGAAGGCGCGCTGCGCCCGTTCGTCGGCGGTGTTGTGCTGCGGCAAGCTGGGGGTGTCAGCAGGGTTGGCGGGCGGCGGGGTGACCAGGTTCAAGACAGCGGACATGACAGGGATCCAGTTGATCAAAGATGGCTGGCATTGGAGCGGCCCCAGATGACCACCCGCCTAACGAGATTCCCCGAAGCTGCGCCTGCTTGGCGTGGCCTTCAGGCCCCCTCCCTAGAATCCCGCCCCCTGCCTGCCCTGCTTCCGAGCCGCTGACCATGACGCGCCGACGCCAGCTTTTCGTCACCACCGCCCTGCCCTACGCGAACGCGAACTTCCACGTCGGGCACATCATGGAGTACACGCAGGCCGACATCTGGGTGCGCTTCCAGCGCCTGCAGGGGCACGAGGTGCACTTCGTCTGCGCCGACGACGCGCACGGCGCGCCGATCATGATCGCGGCCGAAAAGGCGGGGCTCACCCCCCAGGCCTTCGTGGCGAACATCGCCGCCGGCCGCAAGCCCTACCTCGACGGCTTCCACATCGCCTTCGACCACTGGCACAGCACCGACGCGCCCGAGAACCACGCGCTGAGCCAAGACGTCTACCGCAAGCTGCGCGACGCCGGCCTGATCGAGGTGCGCGCCATCGAGCAGTTCTTCGACCCGGCCAAGGGCATGTTCCTGCCCGACCGCTTCATCAAGGGCGAGTGCCCCAAGTGCGGCGCCAAGGACCAGTACGGCGACAGCTGCGAGGTCTGCGGCGCCGTGTACGCGCCCACCG
>CAZAIR010000102.1:0-9520 GCA_964485225.1 uncultured Burkholderiaceae bacterium | reverse complement strand
GTCAGGCAGCCATACAGCACCGCCATGATCACGAACATCGGGATCATGCTGCTGATGCGCGAGGCCCGCGCGCCGGGCGATGCCAGGTCGCGCTCGGTCATCTCCACCGGCCGCACCACGTCGGTGGCCACACCGCGCACCATCAGGTGCTGGGCGGCGCGCTCTTGGCCGAAGCCGCTCACCAGGCGCACCAAGGCACCGGCACCCACGCTGGCGCGCTGGTTGGCGCTGTCGGTCACCACCTCGATGCTGGGCTGGTCGCCGCGCGCCAGCTCGGCCTCGAAGGTGGCGGGCACCACCAGCACGGCATCGCCCAGCTTGCCGCTGCGCAGTTGCGCTTCATAGTCGGCCGGGGCCTCCTTGACGCTGAAGTTTTGGCGCTCGATGTAGTTGCGCAGCGTGGGCGCGTGCTGCATGCCGTGCGCCACCACCTCGCGCTGCTGCGCGCGGGTCTCGAACTGGGCGATGAGGCCGCTGAGCAGGAACAGCATCAGCGGGCCCATCATCAGCGCCGGCAGGGCCAGGCGCATCAGGGTGCGGCGGTCGCGCAGGGCGTCGAGCAGCTCTTTGATGAAGACGATGCCGACGTGGTTGAGCACGCTCGGGTGCGCTTGGGCTGCGGGGCGGGTGTTCATGCGGCCTCCTTCAGGTCAGGGAACGCCAGGGCCACGAAAGCGTCTTCGAAACGCTCCTGCCCGGCTTGTTGCTTGAGGGCGGCCACCGAGCCGTGCGCCACCGATGCGCCGCGGCTCACCACCACCACCTCGTCGCACAGGTACTCGACCTCTTGCATGATGTGCGTCGAGAACACGATGCACTTGCCGTGGTCTTGCGCCAGGTGGCGCAGCGCCTCGCGCAAGGAGCGCGTGGCCAGCACGTCCAGTCCGTTGGTGGGCTCGTCCAGCACGATGTTGGCGGGGTCGTGCACCAGGGCGCGGGCCAGCGCGGTCTTCATGCGCTCGCCCTGGCTGAAGCCTTCGGTGCGGCGGTCGATGACCTTCTTCAGGTCCAGCAGCTCGCTCAAGGTTTCGCTGCGGGCCAGCGCGGCCTCGGCCGTCATGCCCTGCAGCCGCCCGAAGTAAACGATGTTTTCGCGGGCGGTCAGGCGCGGGTACAGGCCGTGGGCGTCGCCCAAGATGCCCATGCGGGCCAGCGCTTGCTGCGGGCTGTGGGTGACGTCGATGCCGTCCACACTGATGCTGCCGCTGTCGGGCTCGAACAAGCCGGCCAGCATGCGCAGCGTGGTGGTCTTGCCGGCGCCGTTGGGGCCCAGCAGGCCGGTGATGCGGCCGTTGCCTGCGGTCAGCGAGACGCCCTTCACGGCCTCCACATAGGTACTGGCGGGCCGCTTGAGCAGGGCGCCCAGGCTGGCCATGCCACTGGCCTTGGGGGCGGGCGCCTTGAAGCGCTTGGTGACGCGGTCGATGGTGATCATTTCTGGCCTTCCTTCTGGACGGGGGGCAGCAGGGGGTTGGGTGGCACGAAGGCGGTGGCGCGCGGCATGGTGGCGGCGCATTCGGCCTTGACGGCCAGCGCCTCGGCATCGGTCTTGGCTTCGATGAAACGGGCCATCACGTCGCGCATGCAGGGCAGGCCGCTCACGCCGTGGCCGGCGGCGGGCACCACCACGTGCTTGGCCATCGGCCCTAAGGCAGCAGCCGTGCGCTCGCCGTGGCGCGGCGGGGTCACGGGGTCGGCCCCGCCGCTGAGCAGCAGCACTGCGGTCTGCGCTTTGGGCATGCTGTAGAACGCCTCGGGCACCGTGCCGCGCGGCCAGTTGCGGCACACGCGCTCGTACATCTGCGCATCGATGGCGCCGTAGTCGGGGCCCGGGGCGTCTTTGGACAGCGCCATGCGCGGCAGGTCCTCGGCGCAGATGACCGAGAAATGCATGCCCCAGGCCAGACGGCTGGCGCGGTTGCTGCCCATGGCGGCACTCAGGCCCGCCAGCGCGGTGAAGTTGCCCTCGCTGGCCTGCGCAATGGCAGCGGGCAGCACGGCACTCAGGGACGGCACGTACATCGGCCCGCGCACGGCCCGCAGCACGTGGTCAGGCATCAGTCGCACGTTCTCGAACTTGCCGGTGACAGGGTTGATCAGGTTGACCTCCCGCGGCAGGCTGGCCATCAGGCGCTTCCACTGGCCCGCCAAGTCGGGGTAGGCCTTCTGGCAGCTGGGGTCCTGTGCGCAATGGGCCAGCAGGGCGTCCAACGCCGCCTGGTTGTCGGTGCTGAAGCTCTTGGGCAGCACCATGTCCGGCGGGGCCAAGCCATCCAGGATCAGCCGGCGCGTGGCCTGCGGGAACTGGCGCAGGTACTCCAGCCCTGCGCGGGTGCCGTAACTGCCGCCCTGCACGTTCCATTGCGCCACGCCCAGCGCTTGGCGCACGGCGTCCAAATCTTGCATAGCAATGGTGGTGGTGTACTGCGTCAGGTCGCCGTGGGGCAGTTTCATGAGGTCGGCGCGGCACGCGTCCAGGCGCTTCATTTGCGCGTCGGCATCCAAGCCCTCGGCCATCGACAGTGCGCGCTCATCGGGGCAGTCCAGGTTCGCGCTTTTGCCGGTGCCGCGCTGGTCGACGAACACCAGGTCGCGGCGTTGGCTCAAGCGGGTGAAGCGCGAGGCCATCGTGGGCAGCAGGTCTACCGCGCTTTGGCCAGGACCGCCGGCCAGCACCACGACCGGATCGGGCAGCTTGTTGCGCGCCAACGCGGGCAGTACCACCACGCGCAAGTTGATCTGCTGCCCGGCGGGCTTGGTCGGATCCAAGGGGCGCTGCAGCGTGCCGCACTGCAACTCGGTCGGGTGGCCAGGCAGCCGGCAGGCTTTCAGCGCCAGCGTGCTTTGGGGGCTGGCACTGGCATGGGCGGTGCCGGCCAGCGCCGCCGCCAGCACGGCCAGCAGCGGGGCAACGCGGCGGCGTGGTGCGCAGAATCGGGCAAGGGTCATGACGGTGGTTCCTGTGAGGCGTCGAAGTGGTGCGGATTATTGGGAGCCACGCCGCGCACGGTGGTCGCCGTACGGCGAGTGGCGGACAGCACCGCACAAATGGCCCGCTGGCGTGCACGAATGGCCGAAAGGAGGCAGCAGCAGAGGGCGCTGGCTTCCTAAACTCCGGGCCGGAACGCATCAGGGGGATCTGCTTGCCGAGTGTTGAACCACACCGTCCGCACATGGGGCCGCTTTGGGGCACGGCGGTTGCGGTCACGCTGCTATGGGCTTTGGTGGCCTGGCAGCCGCAAGCGGCCTGGGCCGAACCCGTGGACAACCTGCAGTGGTTGCTGGCTTACGCAGTGGCGGCCTGGGTGGTTTGGTCAGGTGTGCGTAGCACGCCCGACGCCGTGGACCAACGCGCCCGCCGCATCTTTGCTGTCGGCTTGACCTTGTTGCTGCTGGCGCAGCTGGCCTACGTGGCGCAGCTGCTGTTGGGCGCGCTGCCCGTGCTCGCGCCTTCTGACGTTCTGTTCGTGGCCCCCGGGTTTGCTTACCTGTTGGGTTTCTTGAGCCTGATGCGGCGCCCGGGCGAGCCCCCGGTGTTGCGCCGCGTGGGTCTGGACGTGCTGGGAGCCGCAGCCGCTGCCCTGGCTTTCGCCCTCGCGCTGTACCTGCCCCATGCGCCCACCAGGTCGTCCTGGGCGATGCTCAACACCGTCGCCTTTCCCGTGGCCTACATCAGTGCCGCGGTGACCGCCCTCATCACCTTGCTGCACCGCCGGCAGCGCTTCAGCTGGGCAGGTGTCGCGATAGCGGTCGGTTTGTTGGCTTTGGCCCTGGGCTGGATGGGGTGGAACATCAGCTTGCTCGAAGGCCCGGTGCCCAACGGCAGCCCGCTCGGCCTGTTGTTTTCTTGGGCAGCTTTGTTGCTGGGTTGGGGCTCGGCCCAGCTGCGAACCCAGCTCAACCCGGATCCCGCCTTTGATCGCTTTTGCGAGCGCGCCCTGCGCCTGCTGCCCTTGGCCAGCATGAGCTTGGGGGGTCTTGCCTTGGGCGTGCTGGTGCTGACGGAGCGCAGCGCGCGGGCACCGCCAGGGCTGATGCTGGCCATGGGTTTGGCCATCTTGCTGCTGGCGGTGGTGCGCCAAACCCAGCAGCTGGGTGAGCGCGACCGCTTGCTGCAGGCCGAGCGCGCGGTGGCCGAGAGTCGCGCCCAGCTGCAGCACCAGGCACAACACGATGCCCTGACCGGTCTGCCCAACCTGCTGCTGCTGCGCGACCGCGCCGAGTGCGCCATCGCCCAGGCGCGGCGCCAGGGTCAGCGCGTGGCACTCATGTTCATTGACCTGGACCAGTTCAAGGAGGTCAACGACACGCTGGGCCATGCGGCTGGCGATGCCCTGCTCAAGCACCTTGCGACCGAGCTCCGGACCCTGCTGCGCGAGGTCGACACCGTGGCCCGCCAAGGCGGCGACGAGTTTTGCATCGTGCTGCCCGGCGTGCAGCAGGCTGCAGAGGCCACGGTGGTGGCCGAGAAGGTGATGGCCTTGTCGCGCCACAGCGTCGTGGTCGACGGCCACGCCCTGCCGCTGCACATGTCGATGGGGATTGCCCTCTATCCCGACAACGCCAGCGATTTCGACAGCCTCATGCAGGCGGCCGACACCGCCATGTACCGCGCCAAAGCCGCCGGCCGCAAGGGCTACCGCTTTTACGACGCAGCCATGAACGCCGAAGCCCTGGCCCGCTTGCAGCTGCGTACCGGCTTGTCGCAGGCGCTGCGCCGCCAAGAGTTGAGTTTGGTGTACCAGCCCCAGGTCGACCTGCGCAGCGGCACCACAGTGGGGGTGGAGGCGCTGCTGCGCTGGCACAGCGCTGAGCTGGGTGCGGTGTCACCTGCGCGATTCATCCCGGTGGCTGAGGACAGTGGGTTGATCGTCGACATCGGCGGTTGGGTGCTGCAGGAGGCGTGTCGACAAGCCATGGCTTGGCGCGCCCAAGGCCTGCCCGCGGTGCGCATGGCGGTCAACATCTCGGTGCTGCAGTTCCGCCGCGGCAACCTCGAGCAGCAGGTGGTGCAAGCCTTGGCCGACACCGGGTTGCCCCCTGAGGGGCTGGAGTTGGAGCTGACAGAGTCCGTGCTCATGCAAGAGCACGACAAGGTGCTGCACACCTTGGATCGGCTGGCCGCGATGGGTGTGGGCTTGGCCATCGACGACTTCGGCACCGGCTACAGCAGCCTCAGCTACCTGCAACGGCTGCGGGTGCGCAAACTCAAGATCGACCGCTCCTTCGTGGTCCAGGCCGAGGCTTCGCCGAGCGCGCGCGCCATCGTGCGCGCTGTGGTGCAAATGGCCGATGCGGTGGGTTTGAGCACCTTGGCCGAGGGCGTTGAGACAGCGCAGCAGCAGCAGCTGTTGATCGACTGCGGCTGCACCGATGGGCAGGGCTATTGGTTTGCCCGGCCCATGGCCGCTTCCGAGCTGGCCACACACCTGGCAGCCCAGGCGGGCGATGGGGCCGAGCGCGTGGTGCCCACGGGCTCAGGCTAGCCGCTGGTGTCCTTGCGCCATTGAGGGGCGTGGCGCCACCATCGTGCGCACCCGCAGCGTGCCCGTGCGGGCATCCAAGCTCAGCTGCCGTGGTTGTGTCCCGCCCAAAGCCTGGTTCACCACCCGCAGCCCCAAACGCTGGGCCAGGCGCAGGGCTTCCCGTGCGTTTTGGGCCCCCACGGCTGGCGCGCCGGCGCGCCCGGGCGCGAAGGCCGCGATCAAGCTGGCCCCCCCCACCAAACTGGCCTCGCAAGCCTGGGCGTCCAGGCCGCGATCACGCAGGGCATCCACCATGAGTGGCAGGGCTTCATCCAAGAAGTGCGCTTCGCCCAGTCCCTTGCTGGCCACGCTGGCTTGGCTGCGCGTGGGCAGGACGGCGTGGCACGCCGTGGCGACACCGGCCTCGCGGTGCCACAAGGCCACCGATACGCAGGAGCCCAACAGGCTGCGAAGCGGCCCATCGTCTGCGCCGGCCAGCGCCCATTCACCCGCGAGCAAATGCCGTGCAGCGCCAGCACACAGCGTTTGGTTCGCGAATAAATGTTGAGATGTGGAAATACCTCGTTGCATAAATCGATTGCAACACGCTGAAGTCAGCGGCGCCAGTGACCGTGCGGGCGGCCATGCAAACTAGTTCCGCTTTTGCCCCAAGCGCGCAGGTCCTAGGGGTGACACCGCGCAAGGGCTGCGCCGCAACGCTAGAGTTGCCGATCCCTTCCAACGAGGACGGATTCCATGCTGCGACAGCTCAATATCCGCAAGCGCTTGGCGCTGGTCTACCTACTGCTCGGGGCCATGATCGCCATCGTTGGCGGTTTCGGTATCTACTCGATGAAGCAGGTCAACGACCGCTTCGAGCGCTATACCTACTTGGTGGTGGAAGCCGCTGCCAAAGTGGCTGACATCCGCGCGGACATGGTGCACCTGCGTCGCTACGAAAAGGATGTGGTGATTTCGGTGGCCGAGCCGGCCAAGGTCAAGGACTACATCGACAAGTGGGAAGCGACCTACACCACCATCCAGAAGAACTTTGACGCCCTCGAAGAGCGGGCCCGACATCCGGCCAGCGATCGCCAGATTGAGGCGCAACTGAAAGTGGCCCGCGAGAGCTTGAAGTCGTACCACGACACGGTAGCCGCAGCCTTTCCGACGCTGGCGGGCATGGATGTGCCGTCGGCCAACAAGGCGGTCCGTGCCGGCCGCGATGGCTTCGTCAAGGCCGAGAAGATCATGGACGAAACCGGCGGCAAAGTCGCTGGCATCACCCAGCGTGTGGCCGGCCTCTTCAAGCAGGGCTACCAGATGGTGGTGTGGGTCACGTTGGGCTTGGTGTTCGTCTGCGTGGCGCTGACCTTGTTCATCGGTCGCTTGGTTTCCAACAGCATCGTGGTGCCGCTTCGCGAAGCTGAGCGCTTTGCCAGCCAGGTGCGCGATGGCGACCTGACCGGCGCGCTGACGGTGACCGGCCGGGATGAAGCCGCAGAGTTGTCGCAGTCGCTGGTCGACATGCAGACCTCGCTGCAGCAGATCGTGGGCAATGTGCGCCAGGCTGCTGACAGCATCCAGGTGGCCAGCTCCGAAGTGGCCAGCGGCAACCAAGACCTGAGTCACCGCACCGAGCAAACGGCGGCCAGCTTGCAGCAAACCGCCAGCGCCATGAACGAGCTCACCGCCACGGTGGAGCAAACCGCCGATTCGGCCCGCACCGCCAGCCAGCTGGCCGGCAGCGCCAGCAACACCGCCGAGCGCGGTGGCGCTGTGGTGGGCGAAGTGGTCACCACGATGGAGCGCATCAACAGCAGCAGCCGCCGCATCAGCGACATCATTGGCACCATCGACGGCATCGCCTTCCAAACCAACATCCTGGCCTTGAACGCCGCCGTGGAAGCCGCCCGCGCGGGTGAAGCCGGCCGCGGCTTTGCCGTGGTGGCCAGCGAGGTGCGCAGCCTGGCCGGCCGCAGCGCCGAAGCCGCGCGCGAGATCAAGAGCCTGATCGGCGCCAGCGTTGAGAGCGTCGAGGCCGGCACCCGCTTGGTGGCCGATGCGGGCCAGACCATGGGCGAGCTGGTGGCCAGCGTGCAGCGCGTGACCGACATCATTGGCGAGATCAGCGCCGCTGCGGGTGAGCAAAGCGGCGGCATCGGCAGCGTCAACGGCTCCATCGCCCAACTCGACCAAGCCACGCAGCAAAACGCCGCCTTGGTGGAAGAAAGCGCGGCCGCCGCGCAGTCGCTGCGCGACCAAGCGCAAAAGCTGGCGGAGGTGGTCAGCACCTTCCGCTTGCCGGGTGGCGCGGGTGGGATGGCGGTGAAAGCGCACAGCCGCCCATCACATTCTCCCTCCCCCTCGCCAGCGGCACCCGCTGCCAAGCCGGCACTCAAGACCTACAAGCCGGCTGCTGCGAGCCCGAATCCCACCCCAGCGCAGCCCAAGGCCACGCCCAGCCCAAGCCCGAGCCCAGCCCCCGCCGCTGGCGGCAATGACGGTGATTGGGAGACCTTCTGACCCGTGCGTCGCGCTGACCCGATCCTGGGCCGTCATTGACGGCCCTTTTCTTTGGGCTCAGCGCCCGCGCATGGCGAGGCGGAACAGCTCCGGGATCGACACCTCGCGCGGCCCCGGCACCAACTCAAAAGCCTCGCCCGGTGTCAACGTGCCGGCCTGGTGCACCGCCAGGTAAAAGCCGCAATAGCCGCTTTGCGCCATCAGCTTGGTGGCTTGGTTGAAGCCCATGGTGGCGTTGAACTTGAAGCAGGGCTGGCGCGGCTCGGTCACCACCAGCTCACAGTCAGCGAAGCGCAGGCGGTCGCCCAGCCACACCTGGTTCTCCAGCAGGCCGCGCAGGCTGAGGTTCTCGCCCATGGCGCCAAAGGGCAGGGTGTCGTCCCAGCCGCTCAAGCCCGCCTGGGCGCGTACCGTCTGCCAAAACGGGTAGTGCTCGGCCGGGTAGGCGTACACCGCTTTGCTCAGGCCACCGTGCACCGTCAGGTCGGCCTGCTCGTCACCCGCCAGCCCCAGCACGTGCACGGCCACCGGGCCGTCCACCGGGCGTTTGCGGATGGCGCTTTGCACCTTGCCACCAGGGGTGAGCAAGGTCTGGACGGTGCTGCGGTTCAGGCTCAGGAGCTGCATGGCCGCAGTGTCCGTGACGAATTGCCCACATCGGCTTATGTGTCACGGGCATAACCCCGCAGCCCGGGGGAGTTACAGGGCGATTACATCGCCCGGACAATGGCGATCTGCCCTGCGGTATGGGGTGAGCGTCGGAAACGGCCGGCGTTGACCCAATCCCGCTTTCGTAACTTTGATGGAACCCCTCCCCATGAACACCCCCGCCATGGAAGGCTTGCGCCTGAACGTGCCCGCATATGTCAAACACGCCCGGCTGATCGCCTGGGTGGCCGATGTGGCCGCCCTGACCCAAGCCAAAGACGTGTACTGGTGCGACGGCTCTGAAGCCGAATACGACCGCCTGTGCGAGCAACTCGTGCAAGCCGGCACCTTCAAGCGCCTGAACCCGGCCAAGCGCGCCAACAGCTTCCTGGCCTGCTCCGACCCGAGCGATGTGGCCCGTGTGGAAGACCGCACCTTCATCTGCAGCGAGCAGGCCGACCAAGCCGGCCCCACCAACAACTGGATGGCCCCGGCCGAGATGCGCGCGCTGCTGCAAACCGGCGAGAACGCGCTGTTCAAAGGCGCCATGAAGGGCCGCACCCTGTACGTGGTGCCCTTCAGCATGGGGCCGCTGGGCTCGCCCATCGCCCACATCGGCGTGGAGCTGAGCGACAGCCCTTACGTGGCCGTCAACATGAAGCTGATGACCCGCATGGGCCGTGGCGCGCTCGACGTGCTGGGCGACGACGGCGACTTCGTGCCCTGCGTGCACACCGTGGGCGCGCCGCTGGCCGAAGGCCAAGCCGACGTGGCCTGGCCGTGCAACCCCACCACCAAGTACATCGTTCACTACCCCGAAACGCGCGAGATCTGGAGCTACGGCTCGGGCTACGGCGGCAACGCGCTGCTGGGCAAGAAGT
>CAZAIR010000101.1:1233-9615 GCA_964485225.1 uncultured Burkholderiaceae bacterium | reverse complement strand
GTGCCGTCCTTGGCCGACTGGGCTTTGAACACCGCAGGCGCTTGGCTGGGGGCGGCCATCGGGGGCGTGATGGTTGCGTCGGGGCGTTTGTCACGCATGGCGCGTTGGCGCGAACGTTGGTTCGAGCCCCACACCGCGGGGGCGCTGGCCTTGCTGGCGCTGTGGCCGCTGGGTTTGATCTTCCCGCCCCCTGCGCCCATGGCCCAAGGGCAGTTCATGCCCGATGTGTACCGGGCGGTACAGGCGCTGATGCTGGAGCGTGACTGGGGGCAACTCGGACCTTGGCCGCAGCTGCACGCGGGTGCTGCGCTACCGGATTTTTTGGCCACCACCCTGGGCTTGTTGGCGCCGCTCAGCTTGATGCTGGCGGCAACCCGCCCGGGCTGGGCGCGTGCGTGGTTGATGGTCGGCGCACTGGCGTTGGCGGTGGGCTGCAGTTCGCTGTCGGCGGCGATCCGTTTCGGGCCCGACAAGGCCTGGAGCTGGCCCGCGCCTGAGACGCTGCCTGCGCTGATCACGGCACTGAGCCTCGGGGCGGTCATGGCTTGGTTACCCCCACGCTGGAACGCGGTGCTGGGCTTGTTGCTGACGACCCTGCTGCTAGCGGTAGTGAACCTGCTGGGCAACGATCCGTACTGGCAAGCCAGCCTGCAGGGCTGGATGGGCGGTGTGCAGATCCGCCTCTATGGCCTGCTGCGCTGGATCGGCAAGCTGTGGCCGCTGCTGGCTTTGGGCTGGTTTGTGGCCAGCTTGGCGCGGCGCCCCTCCTAAAATTCACACTTTCGTCCAGCAGTCCGCCATGAGCTATTACCAACGCCACGTGTTCTTTTGCCTCAATGAGCGTGCTGGCGGCGAAGCCAGCTGCGCCCACCAAGGTGCCGAAGCGGGGTTTAACCATTGCAAGTCGCGGGTAAAGGCCGAGGGTCTAGCGGGCCCGGGTGGCGTGCGTGTCAACCGCGCAGGCTGCCTGGATCGCTGCGCGGGGGGGCCGGTAGCGGTCGTTTACCCCGAGGAGGTTTGGTACACCTTTGTCGATGCGAGTGACATCGACGAGATCGTCGACCAGCACCTCAAAGGTGGTGTGCCCGTGGAGCGTCTGCGCCTGGGCGCAGAGGTGGGGCGTTGAACGCCCAAACGCGGCGCACCGCCCTGGCGGGGCCGGCCGGGTCGCTGGAGGTTGCCATCGATGAACCGGCAGCGCCACCGACTGGTGTGGCGGTGGTCTTGCACCCGTTGCCCACCCATGGCGGGACGATGGACAACAAAGTGGTCCAAACCCTGGCCCGCGCCTGCGTGGCCATGGGGCTGACGGCGGTGCGATTCAACTTCCGGGGCGTCGGGGCTTCGGTCGGTAGCTTCGACAACGGCCCCGGCGAGGTGGCCGATGCGTTGGCGGTGGTGCACGCCGTGCGGCAGGCTGGGCTGCCGCTGTGCCTGGCCGGGTTCTCCTTCGGGGGCTTCGTGGCCACCAAGGTGGCCGAGCAACTGGCGGCTGACGGTGCGCCGGTGCAGCGTTTGGCCTTGGTTGGGCTGGCGGCCAGCCGATTCCCGGCCACCACGGTACCGAATGACACCCTGGTGGTGCATGGCGAGAGCGACGATGTCGTGCCGCTGCAGTCGGTCCTCGATTGGGCCCGGCCCCAAGCCTTGCCGGTCACCGTGGTGCCCGGTGCCGGACATTTCTTTCATGGGCAGCTGCCCTTGCTGAAGGCGTTGCTCACGCGCGCTTGGTCTTTTCCTTCTTGATGGTTGTTTGCATGTTGTTGCGCGCATTGGCTTTGTGGCTCCTGGCCACCGTTTCTTCCCCGGCCTTGGCTCAGGTGCCCCAGCCCCCAGATATCGCCGCCAAGCACTTCATGCTGGTGGATGTGACCAGCAACCAAGTGCTGGCCGAACGCGACGCCGACGCGCGCGTGGATCCTGCTTCGTTGACCAAGCTGATGACGGCTTACGTGGTGTTCACGGCCTTGAAAGAGAAGCGCCTGACCCTGGAGCAAACGCTGCCGGTATCGGTGCGGGCCTGGGACCAACGCAAGGGTGACCCTTCGTTGATGTTCATCGACACCACCATGTCGCCCAAGGTTGAAGACCTGCTGCGCGGCATGATCATCCAGTCGGGCAACGACGCCTCGGTGGCCCTTGCTGAGGGTGTGTCGGGCACGGTGGAGCAGTTCGTCGACCAAATGAACCGTCAGGCTCAAGCCTGGGGTCTGAAGAACACCCAGTTCAAGAACCCCACGGGGATGAGTGAGCCTGGTCATTACAGCAGCGCCCGCGATTTGGCAACCATCGCCACCCGCGTGATGCAAGACCACCCGTCCTACTACGGTTACTACAAAGAGCGCGAGTTCACGTTCAACAAGATCCGCCAAGAGAACCGCAACATGCTGCTGGCGCGCGACCCCAGCGTGGACGGCATGAAGACCGGCTACACCTCGGCTGCCGGCTACTGCTTGGTCAGTAGCGCCCAGCGTGCGCTGCCCAATGGCAACCGCCGATTGCTCAGCGTGGTGCTGAACACCGCTAGCAAAGTGGCTCGAGCCAACGAAAGTCAAAAGCTGCTCAACTGGGGTTTCAGCGCTTGGGATGCCGTACGCCTGTACGCCGATGGCCAAGCCGCTGCCGAGGTGCCGGTTTGGAAGGGCAAGGACAAGGTCGTCAAGGTTGGCGCTGCCCAGGCCCTGTTCGTCACCGTGCCGCGCGGCGAAGGCGGCAAGCTGCAAACCAAAATGGAGCGGACCGACCCCCTCATTGCGCCGCTAACAAAAGGCCAGCGCGTGGGTACCCTGCGGGTGCTCAGCGCCAGTGGTGCGCCGTTGGCGGCAGTGCCTTTGGTGGTGCAGGCCGAGGTGCCCGAGGCCGGCGTGTTTGGCCGTTTGTGGGACGGTGTTCGTCTGTGGATCAAGTGACGAGGAGGCTGCCCCGTGCGCCCTGACGAATCCCTGATCGAGTACCCTTCACAGTTCCCCATCAAGGTGATGGGCTTGCGCGTTGAGGGCTACTTGGAAGCCGTGGTCGCCGTGGCGCGCCAGTTCGATCCCGGCTTCGACGCCAGCACCATCGAGCAGCGCCCCAGCAAAGCCGGCAACTACCTGGGCTTGACGCTCACCATCACCGCCACCAGCCGTGAGCAGCTGGACGAGCTTTACCGCACCTTGTCCAGCCACCCCATGGTCAAGGTGGTGCTGTAGACCTGCTCCGGCAACGGCACCGCATTCGCATGATCACCAAGCAGCTGGGCCGGGTGGCCTACGCCCCCACGGCCGCCGCCATGCAGGCCTTCACGGCCGAACGCGGCCCCGAGCAAGCCGATGAGCTGTGGCTGTGCGAACACCCCCCGGTGTTCACCCAAGGCCAAGCCGGCCGCCCCGAGCACGTGCTGGGTGCGGGCGACATCCCGGTGGTGGCCAGCAACCGCGGCGGCCAGGTCACGTACCACGGCCCTGGTCAGCTGGTGGCCTATCCCTTGGTCAACCTGCAGCGCCAGGGCATCTACGTCAAGGAGTACGTGTTCCGACTGGAAGCCGCCCTGATCCAAACGCTCGACCATTTCGGCCTCGTCGGCCACCGCGTCACCGGCGCGCCGGGCATCTACGTGCGTTTGGCCGACCCCCGCGCCCACACGCGCTTGCACGGCCCGCGGGTTGACCCGTTCGAAGGGCTGGGCAAGGTGGCGGCGCTGGGCATCAAGGTCAGCCGGCACTGCACGTACCACGGGCTGTCGCTCAACGTGGCGATGGACCTGGAGCCCTTCTCGCGCATCAACCCTTGTGGCTACGCCGGGCTCCGAACCGTCGACCTTTCTACACTGGGTGGGCCCAGCGACCTTGACGAGGTCAGCCCCGTGCTGCGAGAGCGCCTGCTCGCCCAATTCGAGTGAACCCATGACCGACGACACGACCTACGACCCGACCCAGAAGCAAAAGGGCGATGCCAAGACCAAGCGCATCCCCATCAAGGTGGTGCCGGCCGAGGTGTTGAAGAAGCCCGACTGGATCCGCGTCAAGGCCGGTTCGCCCAACACGCGCTTCTACGAGATCAAGAAGATCTTGCGCGAGCACAAGCTGCACACCGTCTGCGAAGAGGCCAGTTGCCCCAACATCGGCGAGTGCTTCGGTGGCGGCACGGCCACCTTCATGATCATGGGCGACAAGTGCACCCGCCGCTGTCCCTTTTGCGATGTCGGCCACGGTCGGCCGGATCCCTTGGATCCTGATGAGCCCAAGAACCTGGCCAAGACCATTGGCGCGCTCAAGCTGAATTACGTTGTCATCACCAGCGTCGACCGCGACGACTTGAAGGACGGCGGCGCTCAGCACTTTGTGGACTGCATCCGCGAAACCCGTGCCGCCTCGTCCAGCACCAAGATCGAAGTGCTGGTGCCCGACTTCCGGGGGCGCCTGGACCGCGCGCTGGATATCTTGAAGGCGGCGCCGCCCGATGTCATGAACCACAACCTCGAAACCGTGCCGCGCCTCTACAAGGAAGCGCGACCTGGATCGGATTACGCTTTTTCACTGAGCCTGCTGCAGCGATTCAAGGAAGCCGTGCCCCACGTGCCCACCAAGAGCGGCTTGATGGTGGGCTTGGGCGAGACCGACGAAGAAATCTTGCAGGCCATGCGCGACATGCGCGCGCACCAAGTCGACATGCTGACCATTGGGCAGTACCTGGCACCCAGCGGCCACCACCTACCGGTGCGCCGCTACGTGCACCCGGACACCTTCAAGATGTTCGAGCGCGAAGCTGCGGCGATGGGCTTCAGCCATGCGGCGGTGGGCGCGTTGGTGCGCAGCAGCTACCACGCCGACCGCCAAGCGGAGCAGGCTGGCGCTATCTGAGCAGGCGATCGATCAGCTGGTGGAGCTCGGCGAAGTCGGGCTCACCTAAGATGCGCTTGATGATCTGGCCGCGCTTGTCGATCAAGAAGGTGGTCGGTGTCATGCGCACCGGCCCGAACGCATTGGCCACGGCGCCGGTGTTGTCGATCGCCACGCCAAAGGGCAACTGCCTGGAAGCCGCGAACTGCGCCACGTAATCCGGGCGGTCGTACTGCATCGCCACCGCCAAGGTGTCAAAGGCCCGCCCTGCGAACTTCTGGTGCGTGGCCACGATCTCAGGCATCTCCTTCACGCAGCTCACGCAACTCGTGGCCCAGAAGTTCACCAACATCACCTTGCCGGCCCAGGCCTGCGTGCTGTCGATAACTTGGCCGTTGAGCAACGTGTAGCGCACCGCGGGGGCCAGTGGCGGAGCTTGCCTTTGCCACAACCATGCACCACCGGCGGCGGCGCTCAGAGCAGCGGCGCCGATCAGCAAACGGCGCTGGGAAGATGAAGCAGTCATGCGCCGTATTGTCGGCGCGAGCCCTTTACAGACGCAAAGTCAGGGCAATGCCCTCGCTAGCGGCTGGGGCGGGTGCCAGCACATGGCGCAGCAGCACGGGGAGGTCCAATGCCAGTCGCTCGCGCTGGCAACGTTTCACGCCGCTGTTACGCGCCAAGCCGCCAGGCAGGGTGTCGGCATTGCTGATCTCAATGAAGCAGAACGAGGGTGCCTCGGCCAACACATGCATGCACCATTGATCAAGGTCAGGACCGCGTAGAGCCGCGTCCACCACGATCACTTGGGGAAGGCCCTGCAAACAGTGTTGGAAAGCCTCATCGACACCCGTAGCGCCGTCAATTGACCAGCCTAGCGGGTGCATCAGCTCGCTGATGTCAGATTGCAACTCAGCATCGCTGGTCACGACCAGCGCCTTCATGCCGGCGAACGGTTGTGTGTTCAGCCCAGCATCTCTGTCGGGCTCGGGGAAGCTCAAGCGCTCTGCCAAGTCTTCCAGCTTGTGCACTGGGAAGTCCAGCCACACCAAGCACACGCCAGCATCGTCTTCGCGCCGGCAGTCCACGCCCTGGGTCTGGGCCAGATGCTTCACCAGTCGCCAGCGCAAGTCATCAAGCCGTTGCCGTGATGTGGCGTGGTTCACCTGGTCCAGGTCGCGGTAGGCGAACCGGCATTCCAGTCGCGAACGAACCGGCCAAGGCGTGAGTTGTAGCGACATCTCGACCGAGCTGCGGGTGTGCCATAAGGTCCAGTCGAGCAGGGCATGGAGCAAACTTTGGAGCAAGGCGGGATCGCCGCTGACCTCTGCCGCCTGCAGCTGAACCCGCAACTGCAGGCCCCGTGCTTGTGCCTCCCGCCGCCGCTGCTCGGCCACCTGGTGCACAGCTTGGTGCAATGGCAAGCGCTCTTGAGCAGCCTGCACACGACCGCCTGCCAATCGCCCAATCTGGCTGGCCAACAGCACGGCATCCCGCGCACGGCGAACAGGTTCGCGAACGCTGCTCAGGCGCGCTGCTGCCGCTGGGTCCAGCGTTCGCTGGGCCGATTGCAGGCGCTCAAGCGCCTCGGTCAGGGGCTGTGCAACCTCTTGTGCCAACTGGGCAAGCAGCTGCGCCAGTTCGGCCGCTGGCTCTGCGGCGACGGGTGGGGCAGCGATCAAGGGCTTCATGCGGGGCGCAGGTTGGAGTAACCCGTGAGTTTGGAAGCTGGGCGGGGGGGTGTCCACCCCGGGCCTGAGGGGGCGCATCGCCTGAGTTCCCATAATGCGACCATGCGTGCTTGGCGTCTACCTATTGCTCTTGCTTGTTTCGGCCTGTTGCAAGGCTGTGCCCCGGCCTTGAACTGGCGCGATGTGCCCTTGCCTGACGCACAGCTTTCGTCGACCTTCCCGTGCCGCCCCAAGATCGAGCGCCATGGCCCGGCGGGTATGGCGCGGTGCGAAGCTGATGGTTTGGTGTTCGCGCTGGCATGGCAGCGGGTTGCCTCGCCCGACGCCGCGCGCGACATCATCCGAACCAGCGTCAAGCGCTTTGATGCGGAGTTCAAGTCGTCCGGCCTTCGACAAACCAACGCCAAGTTGCCCAAAGGTGCGCTGGATTGGCCAGAAGCAGGGCAGTTCAAGTGGCCGGCCGCCCAAACCAAGATCTGGGCGAGAGGCCTGCTGGTGGTGCAAGGCACGGTGTTGGGCGCCAACGAGGCTGCCAGTGCTGTCTTTTTGGACGGCATCGTGACGCACGACTGAGCGCCGATCGGTCAGCTGAAAATCGTCCCATGGTCCGCATCCTCTTGGTGGCGCACGCCCCGCTTGCCAGCGCCTTTCGCGAAGTCGCCGCACACACATTTCCCGATGAGGCGGTCAGCCTTGGTGTTGTTGATGTGTTGCCCAACTGGGATGTCGAGCGCACCCAGGCGGCGGTGGTGGCGCAACTGGGCGCGCACCCTACCCTGGTGCTGGTTGATGTGCCCGGTGCCACGCCCGCCAACGCCGTGGCTGGTTTGCTGAGCGCCTCGCCTCTTTGGGCGGCAGTGCATGGGCTGAGCGTGCCAATGTTGTGGCGCGTGCTGTCGTACCGTCACGAGGGCTTGGAGGCTTTGTGTGAGCGCGCTTGCCAAGGCGGGGTGGCGGCTATCGGACGCTTGCGCGCTCGCCATTAAGCTTCGGCCCATGCGCAAGTCCACGCTCACCATCGTCAACAAGCTGGGCCTTCATGCCCGCGCCTCCGCGAAGCTCACCAAATTGGCCGGCAGCTTTCCGTGCGAGATCTTCATCAGCCGCAATGGCCGGCGGGTCAATGCCAAAAGCATCATGGGCGTCATGATGCTGGCGGCAGGCTTGGGGGCTGAAGTTGAACTCGAGACGGATGGTGATCAAGAGGACGCTGCCCATGATGCGCTGGCGGCTCTCATCCGCGACAAGTTCGGCGAAGGCGCCTGAGGCGGCATGAGCTTCCAGGTCTTTGGCATCGCTGTTTCCAAAGGCGTTGCCATTGGTCGGGCTGTGCTGGTCGGTGCCGGGCGGGTCGACGTCGCACATTACTTCGTGGACGAAGCCGATGTGGCGAACGAGGCTGCGCGCTGTCGCTCGGCTTGCGAGGAAGTCGCTGCGGAAATGATCGCTCTCAAGCGGGACTTGCCGCTGGATGCGCCGCTTGAACTCGCCGCCCTACTCGATGTCCACTTGATGCTGGTGCGCGACGAGGCCTTTGTCGGCGCCGCGTTGGAATGGATCACCCAGCGCCGATACAACGCCGAGTGGGCCCTGTCGGCCCAAATGGAAGCCCTTGCACGTCAGTTCGACGAAATGGAGGATGAGTACCTGCGCGAGCGCAAGTCCGACCTTGAGCAAATCGTCTCGCGTGTGCTGCAAGCCTTGTCCCGGGGCGCCCAAGGGGGTGTGGCCGCGCCTCAAATCGGCGCAGCGCGTGACCAAGCAGGAGAGGATCCCTTGTTGTTAGTGGCAGCGGACATCGCCCCTGCCGATCTGATGGGCTTCCGGCAGGGCGTGTTCAAGGGCTTCATCACCGATATGGGCGGACGCAC
>CAZAIR010000101.1:0-1223 GCA_964485225.1 uncultured Burkholderiaceae bacterium | reverse complement strand
ATCGTGGCGCGCAGCATGGACATTCCGGCGGTGGTCGGTGCGCGGGAGGCCAGCCGCCTGATCCGACAAGACGACTGGGTCATCATCGATGGTGACGCTGGTGTTGCCATCGTCGATCCGTCTCCCGCCATCCTTGATGAGTACCGTTTCCGGCAGCGGCGTGACGAACTTGAGCGCCAGCGGCTGGCCCTTTGGCGCCACAAGCCGGCCGTCACCTTGGATGGTGAGCGCGTCGAAATGCTCGCGAACATCGAACTGCCAGCGGATGCGGCCACCGCCGTCGCGGCCGGGGCTGACGGAGTGGGCCTGTTTCGCACCGAGTTCCTGTTCATGAACCGTGGAGGGCGATTGCCTTCTGAGGAGGAGCAGTACGTCGCCTACCGGGACACCGTGATCGCTCTCGGAGGCCGCCCGCTGACCCTGCGTACTGTGGACGTCGGCGCCGACAAGCCATTGGATCGTGCTCATGCCGGTGACAACCGCCATGACAACGTGCTGAATCCTGCTCTCGGACTTCGGGCGATCCGGTGGAGCCTTGCCGAGCCGGTGATGTTCAGGCAGCAACTGCGGGCGGTCTTCCGCGCCGCGGTGCACGGCCCAGTGCGCTTGTTGATTCCGATGGTGGCTCACCTGAGCGAACTCCGGCAGGTCCACGACGCTGTTGCACGCATTCGCAGCCAGTGGGCTGGCATCTCGGATGCGCCGCTCCCCCGTGTGGAACTGGGCATCATGGTCGAGGTGCCTGCTGCCGCTTTGATCCTGGATCGCGTGCTGCCGCTTGTGGACTTTGTCTCCATCGGGACCAATGACCTGATTCAGTACACCTTGGCCATTGACCGCGCCGATGAGTCAGTTGCGCATCTGTATGACCCTTGGCATCCGGCAGTCTTGCGCTTGATCCAAAGCGTCATCACACAAACACGCGCCGCCGGCAAGGCCGTCAGCGTGTGCGGAGAGATGGCGGGAGATCCAAGCTTCACGGCTTTGCTGCTGGGCATGGGGCTCCGCAGCTTCAGCATGAACCCGCCTCAGATAAGCACCATCAAGCAGCGCATCCTTCGCGCCGAAACACAGAAGCTTGCGGCTGCGACCAGCGAAGTAATGGGACACGATCAACCGCAACAGGTGGCGCACCAATTCGGCCTCAGTTGAGGCGAAGCAAAGCCACCAAGTTCAGGCCGCGAGAAGCGGCCTGAACTTTTTTTGCAGAGGTGCTTGCGGAG
>CAZAIR010000100.1:0-9800 GCA_964485225.1 uncultured Burkholderiaceae bacterium | reverse complement strand
GCGCGATGCCTTTGCGGTGCTGTTCTTCGTGGCCGTGGGCATGCTGTTCGACCCCCGCGTGCTGTGGCAGCAGCCGCTGCAGGTGCTGGGCACGGTGGGCATCATCTTGATCGGCAAATCGGTGGCCGCAGCGGCCCTGGTGCTGCTGCTGCGCTACCCGCTGAACACGGCGCTCACCGTGGCCGTGAGCTTGGCGCAGATCGGCGAGTTCTCGTTCATCTTGATCGGCCTGGCCCTGACCTTGGGCTTGGTGCCGGCCGAGGCCAGCAGCCTGGTGGTGGCGGGCGCCATCGTGTCGATCGCTTTGAACCCGCTGCTGTTCAGCTTGATTGAGCCAGTGCGGCGCTGGGCCTTGCGGCGCTCGGCCTGGGCGCGGCGCTGGGAGCAGCGTGACGACCCCTTGGCCGCGCTGCCTGAGTCCACGTCTGCGCAGCACCTGGCCGGCCAGGTGGTGCTGGTGGGTTACGGGGCGCTGGGTCAGGCCGTGGCCGCTGCGTTGGGCGACCGGCCCGTGGTGGTGGTGGACCGCGACCGCGGCGTGGTCGAGGCGCTGCGCGCCCAGGGGCGCGCGGCCGTGCTGGGCGATGGCGCCGAGGCCATGACCTTGGTGCAAGCCCACATCGCCCGCGCGCAGTGGCTGGTGGTGGGCTTCAGCGACGTGCGCGGCGTGCCGCCCATGCTCGACCTGGCCCGTCAGCTCAACCCCCAACTGCGCTGCGCCGTGCTGGCCCACACCGATGAAGAGATGAACTGGCTGCGCCAAGCCGGCGTGAGCGATGTGCTGCGATCCCACAGTGCGCTGGCCACCGCGCTGGCCGGGGCGGTGCATGCCGGTCCAGCAGGCGCCTCAGGTGGGGCTGAAGTGCCACGCTAGCCCGCACAAGCCCAGCACCAGCAGTGCTGCCACATCGGCCCACCACACCCGCTGCACGGCGGCGTTGAGCGGTTCGCCCGCCCCCAGCACCAAGAAGCCCAGCACCGAAACGGTGGCCACCAGCAGCGCGCCGCCGTGCCAAGCGGGCTTGAATGCGGCCAGCAACAAGCCCGCGCCCAGCAGCCCGAACAAGAGTGCGCGGTGGCGCATCAAAAGTTGCAACGAGGGCTCGCTGACATCCAAGCCGTAGAGCTGCTGCAAGCGCGCAGCGCCCAGCATGCCCACCGCTGGCAGCAGGTGCAGCAGACCCACCAACACCAAGCCTACGGTGACGCCGGCGCGCATCACAGCGCGGCTCCCGTGGGCTTGCGCAGCAGCAGGTAAGCCAAGGTGCCGAAGCATCCGCCGACCAAGGTCAGCAAAACGAAAGGCCACCAGGGGCGGCCGGTTTGGCGGCAATCTCGGATCACGAAACCCATCAGCAAGACGCTGCTCAGCACCAGGTCGAGGGTGATTTGTGTGCTGCCGCTGTTGGCGAAGCCGGCTTGCCAGATGCCGAGGTAACCCACTTGGGTCAGCACCCACAGCGAGTAAGCGCCAAAGGCGAGGGTGAGGATCCACAGGGCGGGGCGCATCGGGGCTTCCTTTCAATGTTCGGGTAGTGGCTTGCCAGTGTTTCGGCGGCAGGTCATTGCTGCAATGACGTCCGAGGTCATCGCTGGCCGTTCGGCTTCGCTTTACGCTGGTGCCCATGCACACCCCCCACCCCTTGGCCGCTTTGCGGCGCCACCGGCGTGTGAGCCAGCTGGAGCTGGGCTTGCGCGCTGGGGTGTCTCAGCGCCACCTGAGCTGGATCGAAACCGGCCGTGCCAAGCCATCGCGCGCCACCCTGTTGGCCCTGCTGGATGCCTTGGATGCGCCCTTGCCCGAGCGCAACGCCACCCTGCTGGCGGCCGGGCTGGCACCGCAGTACAGCGAGCTGGCCTTGGACGATCCGGCCCTGGCTCCTGCCCGGGATGCTTTGCAGCAGTTGCTCCACGCGCCGGGTGCGGCGCCGGCCCTGGTGATCGACGCCGAATGGAACCTGCTGATGGCCAACGCGGGCGTGGAGCGCTTGCTGCAGCTGCTGGGCATGGCCATGCTCACGCAGGCCAACTTGCTCGAGCTGTTGTTGGCGCCCGAGGGCGTGCGCCAGTTCGTCATCAACGAAGCCGAGGTGGCGGCCGAGGTGTTGCACCGCGCGCGCCGGGAGGCGGCGCATGTGCCGGCATTGGCCGCCCGATTGGCGGGGCTACCCCCGCCGACGGCGGTGTTGCCTGCCGAGCCCGCGCCGATGCTGCTGACACGCTTGCGGTCGCCCGTGGGTGAGTTGCGGCTGTTCTCGGTGTTCAGCACCTTTGGCACGCCACTGGATGTGACGCTGGCGTCCCTGCGCATCGAGCACCTGTTCCCCGCCGATGCCGCCACCGCGGCGGCGCTGCGCGGCTAGGGCCTGTTCACAGGTCCGTTGACAGGCCCTAGAACCCCAGCGTGCGCTGCTTGCGCCAGGCCAGCGGCGTCATGCCGGTGCGGGCTTTGAAGGCGGTGGCGAAGTTGCCTGGCGTGGCAAAGCCCACTTCCAGTGCCACGGCTTGCACGCTCATGGAGGTCTTCTCCAGCAGCTTGAAACTGGCGCGGATCCGCTGTTCGCTGATATACGCCTGCACTGTCTGGCCCACGTAGCTCTGGAACAGCGTGGTCAGGCGGCGCGCACCCAGGCCCACTTCCTGGGCCAGTTGCGCCACGCAGGGCAGGGCGTTCAGGTGCTCGCCGATCAGGCGCTTGGCGGCTTCCACGTAAGCGCGCTCGGGGTCCTGGGGCGGCGGCGGGTCGTCGGCCATGCCAGTCTGCGCACGCAGCACCTGCGCCGCCGCCTGCAAGTGCACCTGGGCACGCGCCAGCACCTCCTCGGGCCACAGCGGCTTGGTCAGGTAATCGCTGGCACCGGCACGAAGGCCCAGCACGCGCTCAGGGGCCGTGGCCCGGACCGACATCAGCATCAACGGGATCGCCGCGGTTTGGGCATCTGCCTTCAGCAGGCGGCAAGCGGACAAGCCGTCCAAGCCCGGCAGATCGGTGTCCATCAGCACCAAGTTGGGCAACTGGCTTTGTGCGCGATGCACCGCTCCCATGCCGTCGGTGGCGAAGGTGAGGGAGAAATGCTCGCCCAGACAGCCCGTTACCGGCTTCAGTGCCGCCAGGTTGGCGTCCACGATCAACACCAGCTCGCGCTGCGCCGGCCATGTGTCCGTTGTGCTCGGCAATGCCAATTTCGTCATACCCCGTTACGTAACTGCACAGTTAAAGGGCCACGTATTGCGCACCTATTGCAGTTTTGAAAACTTCCTCTGTAAATCAGCAAACCCCCTAGATGCGGGAGACGTAAGCATCTGCGCACGCCTTACCGCTGGAGACACAACGTGATGCACACGACATCCCAAGGGAATTGCCGACAGGTTCAAGGTTCAAGCGCTGCGTTCGTGGCGCCACCGCCGTTCCGGCGGTGCCACCAGCCGCTGCTGTGCGCGGTGGCGGTGGTTGCGATGGGCCTGCCCGTCGCGCACGCGCAGACCGCGCCCGATGCCGGCCGCTTGATGCAGCAAAACCAGCCTGCCAAGCCGGCGGTGCTGCCCAAGCGCAGTGACACGAAGGAGGTGAGCGCGCCACCTGCCACCATGAACCTGGCCTCGGGGGCCACGGTGTCGGTCAAGCGCTTCGTTTTCAAGGGCAACACCTTGCTCGATGACGCCGCGCTGCAGCGCACGCTCACGGGCTACCTCGATCGCAAGCTCGACTTCAAGGAGCTGCAGGAGGCCGCGGCGCTGGTGGCCAAGCGCTACAGCGCGTCGGGTCGCTTGGCGCGGGTGTTCCTGCCGGCCCAGGATGTGACCGAAGGCGTGATCACCTTGCAGGTGATGGAGGCACGCTACGGCGGCACGCAGATCGAGAAATCCGGCGCCCGCCTGGATGGCGATGTGGCCAAAGCCATGATGGACGTGGGCCAAGTGCCCGGCCAAGCGCTGGACCTGGTGGCCTTGGACCGCAGCCTCTTGCTGGTGAGCGACCTGCCCGGTGTGAAAGCCAGCGCCAGCCTGGTGCCGGGCCGCGCGCCGGGTGAAACCGCGGTGGCGGTGTCGCTCACCGACAAGCCTTTGGTGGCGGGCGAAATCGGCGTCGACAACGCCGGCACCCGCTCCACCGGCGAGCCGCGGCTGAACGCCGCGGTGTCGGTGCAAAGCGCACTGGGGCGCGGTGATTTGCTCAGCGCGCAACTGAGCGCCAACAAAGGCAGCACCTTCGTGCGCCTCGGTGCGTCGATGCCCGTGGGCTTGCAAGGTGCGCGCTTTGGGGTCAGCGCCAACGCCCTGCGCTACAAGCTGGTGGGCAGCGATTTCGAGGCCCTGCGGGCCAAAGGCAGTTCATCGTCGTTGGGGGCCGAAGGCAGCTACCCAGTGATCCGCTCGCGCGACCGCAATGTGGTGCTGCAAGCGGGCTTGGAGCGCAAGCGCTTTGACAACGAAGCCAATGGCGCCACGTTCTCGAAGTACCGCTCGTCCTTGGCCAGCGTGGGCCTCAGCGGCAACATGTTTGACGACGTCGGCCGCGGTGGTGTGACCACGGCTTACTTGGGCGCGCAGTTCGGCAGCTTGAAGCTGGGTGACTCGCCCAGCTTCGCGGCCGACCAAGCCGGTGCCAAGACCAACGGCAGCTTCCGCAAGCTGCGCTACCAACTCAGCCGCACGCAAGGTTTGGCGCCGGGCTTGTCGGCCTTTGTGGGCGTGAACGGTCAAGTGGCCAACCGCAACCTCGATTCTTCCGAGCGCTTCTACCTGGGCGGCCCGCAGGGCGTGCGCGCCTACCCCATCAGCGAGGGCGGGGGCAGCAGCGGCTACGTGGGCAACTTTGAGTTGCGCTACCAGCTGGCCGACGGCTGGCGTGCCGCGGCCTTCTACGACCTGGGTCACATCAAGGTGAACGAGGACCCGGGCTACGTGGGTGCGGTCAACCCCAACAGCTATTCACTGAAGGGCGCGGGCTTGAGCCTGGGCTACACGGCCAGCGGCGGTTTGGACGTCAATCTGCTGTGGGCCCGCCGTATCGGCGACAACCCCCTGGCCGATGCACGCGGCCGCGACCTCGACGGATCACTCACCCGCAACCGCTTCTGGCTCCAAGCCAGTCAGCCGTTCTGAGCGCCTAGGAGTACACCATGCACGAACATGCCAGTTTGAACCGCATCTTCCGTTTGGTTTGGAACGCTGCCACCAGCACCTGGGTGGCGGTGCACGAGCACGCCCGTGGCCGCAGCAAGGCCGGCCGGGGCCGCACGCGCAGCTTGCGCGCGGTGTTCATGGCCAGCGCACTGAGCGCCGGCTTGGCCACGGCGTACGCCGCGCCGCCCAAAGCCGATGTCGGCACACCCCCGAACCGCACCGGCGCCCAAGCCGTGGCGATGGGTACGGCGGGCTTGCCCGTGGTGGGCGCCAACACCACGCCGCAAGGCGGCACGGTGGTGGCCGGCCAAGCGCAAATCCAAACCAGCGGCGCCAACCTGACGGTGACGCAAACCACCGCGCGCACCGCCATCGATTGGCTGAGCTTCGACATCGGCAGCAACGCCAGCGTGGTGTTCCGCCAGCCTGACGCCCAGAGCGTGGCGCTGAACCGTGTCATCGGCGGCCAGCCCAGCCAAATCTTTGGCCGGCTCAGCAGCAACGGGCAGGTGTTCCTGAGCAACGCCAATGGCGTGTACTTCAGCCCCAACGCCAGCGTGGACGTGGGCGCCTTGGTGGCCACCACCCACAGCATCAGCAACGCCGACTTCATGGCCGGTAACTGGCAGTTCCACCGTGACGGCAGCACCGCTGCGGTGGTGAACGAAGGCCAACTCACGGCCGCCCAGGGCGGCTACATCGCCCTGCTGGCACCCGAGGTGCGCAACAGCGGCGTGGTGGTGGCGCAAGCCGGCACCGTGGCGCTGGCTGCGGGCGAGATGATCGAGCTGCAGTTCGAGGGCGGCAGCCTGGCCAAGTTGCGGGTCACGCCCGCCGAGGTGGCCACCTTGATCGAGAACCGACATGCCGTGCTGGCCCCTGGCGGTCAGATCTTGATGTCGGCCCGCGCCGCGCAATCGCTGCAAGGCGGGGTCATCAACAACAGTGGTGAGCTCTCGGCCAGCAGCTTGCAGGCTAAGGGGGGCCGCATCGTGCTCGAGGGCGACCAGGTCACCCTGGCTGCCGGCTCGCAACTGGACGTGAGCGGCGCCACCGGCGGCGGCACCGTCAACGTGGGCGGCAACTGGCAGGGACAGGGCCCGCTGCACAACGCCACCCGCACCCTGGTGGCGCAAGGCGCCACCATCAAGGCCGATGCAACCGTCCAAGGTGATGGCGGCACGGTGGTGGTGTGGGCCAACGACCGCACCGATTTCAACGGCTTCATCAGCGCCCGTGGCGGCGCGGCGGGTGGCAACGGCGGCGCGGTCGAGACCTCGGGCAAAGCCACGTTGATGGTGCGCACCGGTGTGGCCGACGTGGGTGCGGCCAAGGGCAAGGGTGGCGTTTGGCTGCTCGACCCGCACGACCTCACCATCGGCAACGTCAGCGACACCGCGATCAGTGGCACTTTTGGCACCACCGCCGACGACTCGCTGCTGAGCGTCTCCTCGCTCAATGCCGCTTTGACCAGCGGTAGCAACGTCATCGTGCTGACCAACGACGGCGGCATTGGCCTGGGCGACATCACCATCAACGGTGCCATCGTGGCCTCGCCCCTGACAACCGGTCAGGTGGCCACCCTGACCCTGGCGGCCCAAGGGGGCATCAACTTCTTGACAGGCGGCTCCATCAGCGCCGGCGGCACCGACCGCTCGCTCAACGTCAACCTGCTGGCCGGTACCTCCCTGGCGGGTGGCACATCGCTGGCCCAGCTCACGGCCGCGGCGGGCACCCAAACCAGCGAAATCTCGATGGCAGCGGGCACGTTCATCAACACCGGCCAAAGCGGCAACCTCACGGCCATTGCGCGCCGTGACGTCACCCTGGCCGATCTGAGCTTGGGCACCGGCAACCTGTCCATCACTTCCACCCTCAATGGCGCCATTGGCCAAAGCGGGGCGGCGGTGGTGGGCGGCACCACCAGCGTCAGCGCAGGCAGCGGCGAAGTGGCCCTGAACAACGCCGGCAACCAACTCACCGGCGCCATCAGCAGCAGCGGCACGGGTGAAGTCACCATCCGCAACACCGTGGCCACCACCCTGGGTGCCATCGGCAGTGCCGGTGGCGCGGCCGCCGGCCTGGACGTGACCACTGGCAACCAAGCCCTGACCCAAAACGCTGCGGCCTTTGTGTCAGGTGAGGCCACCTTCCGGGCGGGCACCGGGGCCGTCACGCTCAGCAACGCTGGCAACCAGTTCTCGGGTGCCATCAACTCCACCGGCACCGGCGCGGTGAGCCTGGCCAACGACGTGGCCACCAACTTGCGCACCATCGGGGCGGCCGGCGCTGGCAATGCGGCCGCCAGCTTGAGCGTGAGCACCAGCAACGACGCCGTCACCCAGTCGGGCGCCGCCTATGTGGCCGGCACCACCAGCGTCAATGCCGGTAACGCCAGCGTCACTCTCACCAACCTGGGCAACCAGTTGGCCGGGGCCATCAGCTCGGTGGGCAGCGGCGCGGTGTCGCTGCGCAATGCCACCGCCACCACCCTGGGCGCCATCGGTGCCGCCGGCGCCGGCAATGCTGCGGCCAGCTTGGACGTTCGCACCGCCACCGGCGACATCACACAAACCGCGGCTGCCTTCGTGGCCGGCACCAGCTCGCTGCGCTCGGACACCGGCGGCGCCATCAATCTGGGGCAGGCCGGTAACCAGCTGGCCGGCGCCATCACCACCGTGGGCAGCGGCGCTGTCACCCTGGCCAATGATGTGGCCACCACGCTGGGCCAGATCGGCAGCAGCGGCATCCGCGCCGCCAGCCTGACGGTGACCACCACCAACGACGCCATCACCCAAACCGGCGCCGTCAATGTGGATGGCACCACCACCTTGAGCGCCGGCACGGGTGCCGTGACGCTGGACAACGCCAACAACAAACTGGGCGGTGCGGTGAGCAGCAGCGGCACGGGCGCCGTGGTGCTGAACAACACCCAGGCCACCGTGCTGGGCACCATCGGTGCCGCCGGCGCCGGCAACGCCGCGGCCAGCTTGGCCGTCACCACCGTCAACGACGCCGTGACGCAGACCGGCGCCGCCTTCGTGGCCGGCACCACCAGCGTGAGCGCCGGCTCGGCCGACGTCACCTTGACCAACGCTGGCAACCAACTGGCCGGGGCCTTCAGCGCACCCGGCCGCGGCAACGTGAGCTTGACCAACACCGTGGCCACCGTGCTCGGTGCCATCGGTGCCACCGGCGTGGGCAACGCCGCCTCGTCGCTCACGGTCAACACCAGCAACAACGCCGTCAGCCAAACCGCTGCCGCGTTCGTCGATGGCGCGACCACCGTCAACGCCGGTAGCGGCGCGGTCAACCTGGGCAACAGCGCCAACACCTTGACGGGTGCCGTGGCCGTGACCAACACCGGCAGCGCCAACGTGGTGTCGGCCTCGAACTTGGGCGTCACCTTCACCGGCAGCGCCGCCACCTCGGCCACCGCCACCGGCACGCTCACCAGCACGCTGGTGGGCACGGGCGCCACCACGCTCAATGGCGCAGGGGTCACCACCTCGGGCAGCAGCGCCAGCCTGAGCAGCACCAGCAGCGGCACCACGTCCTTGGGCGCCACCACCGTCACAGGCGACATCAGCTTGAACAGCGCGGGTGCCGTCACACAAAGCGGCGCCATCAGCGCCAGCGGGCTGGAGTTGCTGGGCGCGGGCAGCGTCACGCTGACCAACGCCGCCAACGATGTCGCGCGCATCGCCGGTGGCACTGGCGCGGGCGCCATCACGTATGTCGATGCCAACGCATTGGCCGTCGACACCGTCAACACCGCTGGCATCAGCCGCACCGGCACGGTCAACCTCAGCACCTTGAGCGGTGACCTGACGCTGAACCAGTCGGTCGCCACCACCAGCACCGCGGCCAATGCCGTGACCCTGAACGCCGGCAGCGCTGCTGCGGCCGGCACCGGCGCGGGCGGCAACATCCTGCTGCCGGGCGCCGCCACCGTCACGGTGGGGGCAGGCGGTCGGGCCACCCTGTACACCGGCACGGTTGCCGGCAGCACCGGCGTTACTTCCTTGGTGGGTAGCGGCAGCGGCCGTTTCCGCTACAACAGCGACGAAGCCACCACCAACTTCACGGCCGCCTTGGGTGCGGGTGTGAACGCGGTGTACCGCGAAGCACCCACCGTCACCGTCACCGCCGACAACCTGACCCGGACCTACGGCACTGCTGTCAACGCCACCACCAGCCTCAGCGGCAACGTCAACGGCGACACCGCAGGCCAGATCTTCAGCACCGCGCCCACCGTCACCGTGGCTGGGCCGTTCTCCACCTCGGGCAACGCGACTGTGGGTACTCACACGCTCACCCCCGGCGGTGGCGTGGACGCCCTGGGGTACACCCTGGCCTACGCCGCACCGGGCACGCTCACGGTGAACCCGGCCACCATCAGCGCCATCACCGGCATCACCGCGGCCAACAAGGTGTACGACACCACCACGGCGGCCACGCTGAACACTGGCGCGGCCGCGTTCACCGGCATCGTGTCGGGCGACGTCCTGACCTTGGGCGCAGCGCCCACCGGCGCCTTCCTCGACAAGAACGCCGGCACGGGCAAGACGGTGAACATCACCGGCCTGAGCCTGGGCGGTGCGGACGCGGGCAACTACATCCTGGCCAGCACCACGGCCACCACCACCGCCGACATCACCCGCGCCACCATC
>CAZAIR010000099.1:0-9837 GCA_964485225.1 uncultured Burkholderiaceae bacterium | reverse complement strand
AGCTGCGCGAACTGCACGGTGTCTTCGATCACCGCGTGCGTGCCCACCACCAGCTGCGCCTCGCCACTGGCGGCCTGGGCCAGCAGCGCCTCGCGCTTCTTGCCCTTCACGCTGCCCGTCAGCCAAGCCACGCGGATGCCCAGCGGCGCCAGCCAGCCCACCAGCTTGCGCAGGTGCTGTTCGGCCAGCAGCTCGGTGGGCGCCATCAGCGCGCACTGCCAGCCGGCGCCGATGCACACGGCCGCGGCCAGCGCGGCGACCACGGTTTTGCCGGAGCCCACATCGCCTTGCAGCAGGCGGTTCATGGCCTGCGCGCGGCCCAGGTCTTGGGCGATTTCTTCGACCACGCGGCGCTGCGCGTTCGTCAGCTCAAAGGGCAGCGCGGCCAGCAGGCGCTCGGTGAGGGCCGAGCCCTGCAGTTGCGGCGCGCGGTGCTGGGCGCGCAGCGCCTTGCTGTGCAGCTGGCTCAGCTGCTGGGCCAGCAGCTCCTCGAACTTCAGGCGCTGCCAAGCCGGGTGCGTGTGCTCTTGCAACTGCTGCTGCGGCACGCTGGGCGGCGGGTGGTGCAACAGGGTCAGGGCATCGCGCAGCGGCGGCAGGCCGGCGGGCACGCATCCGTGCGGCAGCAACTCGTGCAGCGGCGCGCGGGGCAGCGCGGCCTCGATGGCTTTGCGCAGGTAGGCCTGCGGCAGGCCGGCGCCGGCGGGGTAGACAGGCGTGAGCACGGCGGCCAACGGCGTGTCAGGCCCCACGGCCTTGAAGCTGGGGTGCACCATCTCGCGGCCAAACAGGCCGCCTTTGAGCTCACCCCGCACGCGCACGCGCTGGCCCTCGGCCAGGGTCTTTTGGTGCGAGGGGTAGAAATGCAGGAAGCGCAGCAGCACGGTCTGGCCGTCGTCATCGCGCAGGCTCACCAGCAGCTGCCGGCGGCGGCGCACCTCCACGCGGCTGTCGGTCACCGTGGCCTCGAACTGCACGGTGTCGCCCGCACGGGCCTCGCGCAGCGGGGTCAGCCGCGTTTCGTCTTCGTAGCGCAGCGGCAGGTGCAGGGCCAGGTCGATCGGGCGCAGCAGCCCCAAGCGCTCCAGCGCGCGGCGGGGGCCGCTGGCGGCGGGCTTTGCGGTGGGCTTGGCGGCAGGGGCTGCGTCCGGCATGCGGGCATTGTGGCCAAGCTGGATGGGTATCCAGTGGCCGCAAGTGCCGCACGCTGCGGCCGCGCCACAGCACCACTTGTGCAAGGGGCTACCGCGTGGGTTGCGGCGGCATGCGGCCAGGGCCTGCTTTGCAGGGCTCGCCCAGCATCAGCGGGGTCAAGGCTTGTGCCATCCACTCGCCCGCGGGTGGGTCGAAGTTGGACAGCACGATGAGCCAAGCGCGCCGCTCAGGCCACACCCACAGGCCCGTGTTGCTGCCCGCGGTGCCACCCGCATGCCCCAAGCGCCATGGGCTGCCTTGCTGCGGAAAGAGCGCTGCTTTGGTGGCAGGCTGCAGCAGCTTGTCGCCCATCAGCGCTTGAGCGAAGGCCTCCAAGTCCGACACGCTGCTCAAGGCATCACCCGCACTGCTGGGCTTGAACATGGCGTCCGCCTTGCGCGGCTGCGGTGTTTCGGCCGGGGGCTGCCCTGGCGCGATGAGCCGGGTCAGGGGCACTGCGGCATCGGGGCCTGCTTCGAGGCCTGAGCGGCGCATGCCCAGCGGTTCAAACAGCTGTGTTGCCAGGTACTGCCCATAGGTCTGACCAGAAACCGCCTCGATCACAGCGCCCAGCAACATGTAGCCGCCATTCGAGTACATCGCCTGCTGCCCGGGCTCGAAGCGCAGGGGCTTGGCGGCGAGCCAGGGCACCAGCGCGCGAGCCGTTTGGGCGGCACCCACGGCGGCGATGTCTTCGGGTTCGTGCCGCGTCATGGGGGCCACACCCGCCCGGTGCGCCACCAGCTGCGCCACCGTCATTGCGTCATAGGCGACCGGAAGTTCAGGCAGGTGCCGGCGCACCGGGTCGTCCAGACGCAGCCGCCCCGCATCCACCAGCTGCCCGATGGCCACCCGCGTGAACAGCTTGCTGAGCGACGCCAGTCGAAACGGGGTGTCTCGACCCACAGGCATTTGCCCTTGCGCATCAGCAAAGCCTTGCGACCAGTCGAACCGCTGCTCAGCCAAGCCGGCCGCAACATGACCGCTGAAGGGCATCACCCGGCTTTGCTCGGCCACGCAGGCCGCCAAATCCCCTGCGAAGCGGCTGTCCACTCCCGTCGCCCCGGCCCCGGACAGCCAAGCCGCCAGCAGCCATCCCAGTGGGTAGCGAACGCCAACCCGAGCCTGACCCATCACATGCCCCCAAGACCTCATCAAGGATCCCCGTCAATTGGAAAGGCTGCAGCCTAGGTTTTAAGCTACTCCGCATGCAATCCATAAAGCGGAGTAGACAAGTCACCATCGCCAACCCGCTGGCGGCCGCGGTGTTCACGCAGTCGCCTGCCCGGCGCGTGCTGCTGCAGTTCGCGCAACAGCCCCGCAGCGTGGCCGAGGTGGCGGCCAGCGTGGGCATGGACCTGAAACAGCTGCATCACAGCGTCACCCGGCTGTGCCGCCTGGGGCTGTTGGCGGTGGTCGAGGAGCGCTCGCGTGCTGGACGCGCCGTCAAGTACTACCAGTGCACCGGCAGCAGCTACTTCATTCCTAGCGTCGTGGCGCCCCGCCACTTCAGCCGCGGCCTGGCGCAAGAGCTGCAAGCCGCGATCGAGCAGGATGCAGCGGCTGCCCTCGAGGGCATGACGTTCTCGCTGGACGACGAGGGCCGCGTCACGGCCAAGCCCGTTGCCAAGCGCGGCGCCCCACCCCCACCACTGAACAACTGGCGCATCCTGCGCATGAGTGCCGCGCAGGCCCGGCAACTCAAGATGGCCTTGACCGAGGTGCTCGACCGCTTCCAGCGTGAAGCCGACAACCGGGGTGATGTGTACCTTGTGCACACCGGCATGGCACGGCGGTCGAACCACCAAGGCCCCACCGACAACCGGCCTTGAGCTGCGCCACTCGCGCCGCGCTGCGGGTGCTTCGCGCCAGCGGGCAGCGCCCCGTCGCACCCTGGCTGCAACACCCGCGCAAGCCACGCAGCATGCGGGCCTTCAATGTGAAACAGAGGGACCGAGATGAACCGCATGGGACGCGCCGCTGTCGTGGCAGGGATCGTGGGCTTGCTGGCTGCCGCAGCACCCAGTTGGGCGCAGGTGGGCCTGCGGCAACTGACCGTGCCTGGCGGCGCGTTGGAACCCGCCCCCACTCCCGTGGCCCTCTACTACCCCACCACCGCTGCCGCGCAGCCGCTGGTGATGGGCCCCTTCACGGTGACCGGCGCGCCGCAGGCCGAGCCGCTGCCGCAGGTGAAGGGCTTGATCGTGCTCAGCCACGGCACCGCCGGCACCGAGCGCGGCCACACCAGCCTCGCGCAGGCCTTGGCCCACAGCGGCTACCTGGTGGCCGCGCTGCGCCACCCCGGCGACAACTGGCAAGACACCTCGTTGCGCGACGGCCCGCAAGCGGCGCGCTACTTCAGCCAGCGCCCGCGGCAGGTGTCGCACGTCATCGACGCCCTGCTGCAAGACCCGCTGTGGGCGGGGCGCATCGCCCGTGACGCCCAGGGCCCGCGTGTCGGTGCGCTCGGCCACTCGGCCGGCGGCTACACGGTGCTGGCCTTGGCTGGCGGCCAGGCCGATCCCAGCCGCGTGGGCCGGCACTGTGCCGCTGAAGGCGCCAGCGCCGATCCGGTGTTCTGCCACCTGGCCCGCCATGCGCCCACCAGCCCCACCCCACCCACTGACACCGCCACCAGCGCCGACCCCCGCGTGCGTGCCGTGGTGGCCCTGGCGCCGCTGGGTGCCGTGCTCACCGCCGAGTCGCTGCAGCGCATCCGCGTACCCACGCGCGTTGTTGAAGCTGGCGCCGACCGCTTCTTGGTGCCCCGCTTCCACGCTGGTTGGGTGACGGCGCAAGCGCCCCAGATCGAACGCGTGGTGTTGCCCGGTGCCTGGCACTTTGTGTTCATGGACACCCCCAACCGCCCCCTGCCCACCCCGGACGGTGACGTGGGCGCCAACCCCGAGGGCTTCGACCGCACCGCCTTCTTGGCCGAACTGGGGCCGGCGCTGGCCGCGTTCTTTGACGGGAGTTGGGGGCAGACCGCCGTAGCGGCGCGCTGAACCCGCGGGCCTTCAGCGGCCCGCAGCTTGGATGCCGAAGAACAAGCGCAAGCCCGGTACGTGGCGCAGCAGTGCATAGGCCAGCAGGCACAGGCCCAAGGTCAGCGCCACCAGCAGCAAGGCCTCCAGGCCCCAGGGCAGGGCCCAGGGCGCCAGGGCTTGGGTCAGCAGCACGATCACGGTTTGGTGCAGCACGTACAGGCAGAACACCGCCGCGCTGGCCTGGCGCAGCCAGGGCCGCTCGGCCGGGAACAGCTGCTGCGCCCAGCCACAGGCCGCGCACACGGCCCACCAGCCCATCAAGGCCCAGATCGTCCGCTGGGCCGTGCGCCAGCCGGCGGGCACCATGTCGTCGTCGCGGAACACCTGCATGTAAACGGCAATCAGCAGCCAGCTCAGCAGCACGCCCAGCACCAGCCACCGGCGTTGGCGCTGCACGGCCGGCCAAAAACCGCTGAGCAGCGGGGCGCGGCACAGCCAGCCGATGGCGAACAGATAGCCGTACTGCAAGTGGTTGTAGAGGTCGTTCACCAAGTCATGGGTGCTGGGGTGGTGCGGGAACACGAACCAGCGCAGCAGCACCAGGGGCAGCGCGGGCAGCAGGCACCAAGCCCAGTCGGGCAGGCGCAGCGGCGCTAGGCCTTGCAGCCGCCCCAGCACAAGCGCCAACAGGGCATAGCACCACAGGTAGGGCAGGAACCAGAGGTGGTTCCAGGTGGGCACTTGCATGCAGTCCTCCCCGCGGCAGTAGTGGCCACCCTGCAGGTAGGCCCACCAGAAGTCGAGGTAGCCGCCATCGCCAGGCAGCAGCGCGGGGGCTTTGGTTTGGACCTCGAAGTAGGCCTGCGGCACCACGGTCACCAGCAGCCCCATCAGCAGTGGCAGCAGCAAGCGCTTGGAGCGGTCGCGCATCAGGCCCCAACTGCCGAGCTTGGCCCACAGCAACTGCGCCGCCACACCGCCCACGAAGAACAGCAGGCCCAGCCGCCAGGGCGCGCTGAGCAGCATCAGCGGCTCCAGCGTGGGGCCGGCAGCCGGGCTTTTGACGTGCCAATCCCAGCTCACGTAGTACATGCCCACGTGGTACGGGATCAGCAGGGCGAAGGCAAACACACGCAAGGCGTCGAGCCCGGCCAAGCGCTGGGTGGGCGGTAGGTGGTGCATGCCGCCAGCTTGGCGCGGTGCGGCCGAGGGCGCCACCCGCGTGGGGCGGGTTGCGGCCTTGCGGGGGTCAGCGCAGGCCGTCGAGCACGCGGCGGTGGCTGCGCGACACCCGCAGCGTGGTGCCGCTGCGCAGGGTCAGCACCGCCTCGCCGTCGTCCACCAGGGCAATGCCCATCACGTGAGCGGGGTTCACCGCATGGCTGCGGTGCACGCGCACGAACAGGCCGGCACAAACCGGGTTCGCCAGCCAGGCGCTCAAGCTGCCCCGCTCCAGGTAGCTGTGGGGCGGCAGGTGCAGGGCCACGTAGTTGTCGGCCGCGCTCACCCACTGCACATCGGCCCAGGCGATGCGCTTGAGCCCTTCCAAGGTCGGCACGAAATGCTCGCCCGCCGGCGCCTGCAAGCGGGCCGGTGGCGCCGGCAAAGCCAGCAGCGCACGCACGCGGTTCAGCGCGCCGGCCAGGCGCTCGGCGCTGTAGGGCTTCAGCAGGTAATCCACCGCACCCAGCTCGAAGGCGCGCAGCGCATGCTGCTCGTAAGCGGTGGAAAACACGCAGCGGGTGGCTGGCGGCAGCTGGGCCGCCAACTGCAAGCCCGAGCCGCCGGGCATCTCGATGTCCAGCACCGCCAGGTCAAACGGCCCGTGCTGCGCCAGGCACTGCAGGGCGGCGGGTGCGTCCGCCGCCTCGTGCACGGCGCTGATGCCGGCCTCGTGCGCCAGCAAGCGGCGCAAGCGCGCCCGCGCGGGCGGCTCGTCGTCCACCACCAGCACCTTCATGCCGGCAGCTCCAGGCGCAGGCGCATGCCGCTCTCCACCGGCCCGAAGGTCACCCGCGCAGCGGCGCCATAGCGGGCCAACAGGCGTTCGCGCAGGTTGCGCAGGCCCAGGCCGCCATCGGTGGCGCCCGGTGCCTTCACACCGCTGTTGTGCAGCTCGATGCACAAGCGCCCATCCGTCAGCTCAGCCCACAGGCGCACGCACACCGGGCCGCTGTGCTGGGCCACGTCGTGCTTGATGGCGTTTTCCACCGGCGCCAACAGCAGCAAGGCCGGCATACGCACGGCGCGCGCGGCAGGGCTGGCCTCGATCTGCACCTGCAAACGCTGCGCACCAAAGCGGGCTTGCATCAGCGCCAAAAAGGGCGTGACCAGGGCCAGCTCCTCGCCCAAGCTGTGCTCGCTGCGCTGCTGCGCCTGGCTGGTTTCGCGCAGCAGCGTCGCCAGATCGCACAGCAAGCGATCGGCCCGCTGCACGTCCTCGTGCATGGTGGCGGCGATCAGGTTCAGCGTGTTGAACAGGAAGTGCGGCTGCACCTGATCGGCCAGGCGCGCCATCTGCGCCTCGGCCAGCTCGCGCCGCGCGCGCTCCAGTTCTTGCGTGCGGTGCTGCCCGGTGCGCCACAGGCGGTAGCCTTGGATCAGCATCAGCAGGGTCAGGTAGGTGACGGCATCCAGCCCCGCCTCGAACGCCAGCACCGTCCACCAATCCCCCGGGCGGTAGTCCACCTGCATCAAGGCGTAGACGCCAAACCGGATGGCGTACATCCCGCCCACATGCAGCGCCGTGAAGGCCACAAAGCCGCCCAGGTGCGCCCACACTTGCTGGCGCCAAGGCCAGTGCTCGGTGTGCTGAACCCAGCGGTACAGGGCGAGCATGAGCAAGGCCACCAGCAGCACCGAGCTGGTTTCCCACAACACTGGCTCCCAAGCCCGCTCACCCCCGCTGCGCTGGTAGCTCTGCAAAGCCGAGAGGCTGCGCAGCAGGCCGATGGCGGCGAACACCGCCACATACGGCGGCAGCCATTGCCGCCAAGGCGTGGGGGGATGGGAGGTTGCCTGCATCCCGCTGATCGTCTCACTGCACGGCGGCGGGGTCGGGGCGATTGGCCCCAGGGAAGCCGCCACTGGGCCCAGCGCGCAACGCTTCCAGACAGCCTGTCGCAACTTGACGCAATGAAGGGCTGCGCAGCGTCGGCCGCCCCGGGGGGCGCCCACGTTGAGGTCGGGCGAGACGCTGACAAGCGTGCCACCCGTTCAGCCCAACCAGGAGTTTTCATGCACACGCCGAACCTTCCCACCCTGACCACCGAAGCCGTGCCGGCCAGCGCGCTGGGCTCGCGCTGGATGTTGGCCGCTGTGGCGGCAGGGTTGGTGGCTGCGGGGGCCATCGGTGGCGGTTTGCTCAGCCACCACATGAGCGCCCAAGCCGCCCCGGTTGACCCCAAAGCCGTTAGCGCCCTGCCGCTTGATCAAGCCCTGCCGGTGGCGGCTGAGTCAGCCGGCCCCACCCGCCGCACACCGCCGCCAGGCGCCCCAAAGGCAAGGGCCCAAACCCCCGCAACCCCAACCACTGCTGTGGCAGCGCAGCCAGCGGCGGCGGTGTGCCAGGACTGCGGCGTGGTCGAGTCCGTGGTGGCCGAGAAGCGCAAAGGCGAGGGCACGGGCGTGGGCGCCGTCGCCGGGGGCGTGATCGGTGGCCTGATCGGCAACCAAATGGGCGACGGCAACGGCCGCAAGGCCATGACGGTGTTGGGCGCTGTGGGCGGTGGTTTGGCCGGCCATGAAGTGGAAAAGCATCACCGCGCCACGACGGTGTACGTGACCCAGGTGCGCATGCAAGACGGCTCCCTGCGCACCTTCACGCGGAGCGCCGCCATGCCTGTCGGTCAGGCCGTGACCGTCCGTGGCAACAGCCTGCGCATCGCTGCCTCAGCCACCTGATGCCCCACCCGGGGCCTTGCCCTTAGAGCCACCCGCCGTGGGTCAGTGCACCAAGGGGGCGGCGTTCACCTGCTCCCAACGGGTCAGCGCCGCATCCAGCCGCTCGCGGCCCAGCGCGATCAGTTCTTCAGCGCGCCAAAACTCGTGGAAGCCACAGGCATCGCGCGGGATCTCCACGTGCACATCGGGTGGTTTGGTCTGCAGGCGCAGCCGGTTCACGGTGTCCTGCACCGCCTGCATCGATAGCAGGGCCACGTCCAGCACGCTGCGGTCGCCCTTTTGGCGCGGCGGCTTGATCGGGGGGCCACTCAAGTCCACCGCCACCACCAAGGCGCCGCGGGCCGGTGGCAGCGCCGAAACCGGCAGCGGGTTGACCAAGCCGCCGTCGCTGAGCAGGCGACCGTCCACGCGGTGCGGCGTGAACACCATCGGCGCCGCCATGGAAGCCCGGATCGCCTCGAACAGCGAGCCGTGGCGCAGCCGCACCTCGTCGCCCGACTCCAAATCGGTGGCCACGGCGGTGAACGGCATGGCCAAGTGCTCGATGCTGGCTTCGCCCACCAGTTCGCGCAGCTTGTTCATCACGCGCTCACCCTTGAACAGACCGCCGGCCCCCACGCCCAGGTCCAGCAGCTGCAGCTGCGCCACCTGCTTGCGCGTGAGCGTCCGCACCCAGTCGCGGTAGGCGCTCAGGCAACCGGCGGCATGGATGCCGCCCACCAACGCCCCCATGGACGAACCTGCTACCGCGTCGATCGCCTTGCCACGCGCCAGCAGCCCTTCGATGACGCCAATGTGCGCCAAGCCGCGCGCGCCACCGCTGCCCAAAGCCAGCATCACGCGGTCGTGCGGTTCAGCGGCGCGGTACATCGCAGGTAACGAGGTCATGGCGCAGGGGCTCCCTGTTGCGACGAAGCTCGCGATCTGAGGCCGGTTGGCCGCACTTCAAGTCACCGGCTTTGCGGCACATCCCATCGCCGCCCGGCACAGCCTGGGCGGGTTGCGGCAGTCCCTCAGCGCAGGCGCCCAACGTAGCGCTGCGCAAGCGCCTGCTCCCGCGCCCGGCTGGGCTCGGCGCTGCGCGCCAGCTCGGTGCTGGTTTCGGCCAACTTGCGCGGTGAGGGCACCGTTGCGGTGCGCAGCCGCAGGTCCACCCACATGCCCTTGAGCTTGCCGGCCCACTGATGCAGCTCCGGGTCGCTCTGCTGCTCACACAGGGCAATCATGGCCATCGCGTACTCGGGGTTCTGGGCCAGCCATTCGGTATCGGTCACGCGGCCCAGCTTGCGGCGCATGGCCACATGCAGATGCGCAGCGATGCCGATCATGTCGGATGAAGGTTGCACGGTTCTGGTGCCGGTGGTTGCGGGCATGCCGAAGAATGCAAACGGTGTGCCAACAGCCGTTGAGCGGCTCGGTGCTTCCGCTTGGATGCCCTACGTTTTGCTGTTGTGTCCTCAAGGGCTCTGCGGGAAGCCGAAGGGGTGCGAAGCAAAAAAGTGAAGGCTTGATCCTGAATGCGTTTCAGCGGCGGGGTTGAAGGCAAGACCCCGCTTCCTTAAAGAGGCCCAACCGAACGCAAAGGGTCTCACGTGGCATCTGCAGAGCCGAAGCAAAACATCTACAAGCCAGAGCCAGAAAGTCCATTTGAAACAACAAGTTGCGATTCCAGCTGAGGCTCGCATTTGACAAAGATGGTTGTTGGTGTCCCAGGAAGTGGTGTAAGTCTTTCAGCGCGGTCAGGCGCGTAGGG
>CAZAIR010000098.1:0-9870 GCA_964485225.1 uncultured Burkholderiaceae bacterium | reverse complement strand
AAGCGGCCACGTGCAAACCGTGCACGACATCCGCCTGGACTGCGACCAAGACGTGATCCTCCTCAAGGTCACCCAGCAAGGCCACAACGGCTGCGGCGTGGCCTGCCACACCGGCCGCCACTCCTGCTTCTTCCAGCAGCTCGATGGCGAGGCCTGGCAAACCGTCGAGCCCGTGCTCGTCGACCCCGAGAGGATCTACAAATGACCGACGACGTGCTGGCCCGCGTGGCCGACACCATCGCCGCCCGCCGTGCCGCTGGCGATGCCAGCAGCAGCTACGTTGCCAAGCTGGCCGCCAAGGGCCTGGACGCGATGCTGAAAAAGGTGGGCGAGGAAGCCACCGAGTTCGTGATGGCGGCCAAGGACGGCGATGCGACCAAGCTCACCTACGAAGCCGCTGACTTGTGGTTCCACAGCCTGTTGGCCCTGGCCGAGTTGGGCGTGCGTCCGGAAGCCGTGCTGGCCGAGTTGGCCCGCCGCGAAGGCTTGTCGGGCTTGGAGGAGTTTGCATCCCGCAAGGAGAACAGCTGATGAGCGAACCCGAAGTGATGTTGAGCCCGGAGCAAGCGCAGTCGCTGCACACGGTGGGCGTGATCAGCTACGTGCTGCACACCGTGGTGGCGGTGGGCGCCTTGGTGCCGGGGCTGCAGGTCAGCGTGCTGCTGCTGCTGGTGGCCATCGTGCTGGACATCGTCAAGCGCCCCGAGGCCGCCGGCAGCTGGCAAGCCAGCCATTTCAGCTGGCGCTTGCGCTCGGTGGTCTATGCCGGCATTGCCTATGTGCTGACCTTGCCGCTGTGGCTGCTGGTCATCCCCGGCTGGATCGCTTGGCTGCTGATCTCGGTTTGGTTCCTCTACCGCATCGTGCAAGGCTGGTCGAGTCTGAGCGCCCGCCGGCCCATGCCCCTCTGAAAGAACGCCCCATGGACAACTGCATCTTCTGCAAGATCGTCGCCGGCCAGATCCCGGCCAAGAAGGTTTACGAGGACGACGAACTGATCGCCTTCCACGACATCGCCCCTTGGGCCCCGGTGCACATCCTGATCGTGCCCAAAGCGCACATTGCCAGCCACGCCGAGCTCACCGAAGCCCATACTGCGCTGGCCGGCAAGATGCTGGTGCTGGCGCCCAAGCTGATGGCGCAACTGGGCGTGACGGGTGGCTTTCGCAGCGTCATCAACACCGGCGCCGACGGCGGCCAAGAGGTGATGCACCTGCACCTGCACGTGATGGGTGGCCCGCGCCCGTGGGCCAAGGGCTGAAACCTTCTCGACACAGGGTCGAAACACCCGACGCCTAGAATCGAATAACTTTCTGATTGGAGCTTGCAATGGGCGGTTTGAGCATTTGGCACTGGCTGATCGTGCTGGTGGTGGTGGTTCTGGTTTTTGGCACCAAAAAGCTCAAGAACATGGGTTCCGATTTGGGTTCGGCCGTGAAAGGCTTTAAAGACGGCATGAAGGACGGCAACGCTTCCGCTGATGAAGCGCCGCAGCGCGTCACCCAAGCCGCCGACGCCAACACGGTTGACGTGCAAGCCAAAGAAAAGAAAGACGCCTGAGGCGCGCCGTGAGCGCCCGCAGGAGCACCCATGGTTGACCTGGGTCTGGACAAACTCGCGCTGATTGGCGCGGTGGCCCTCATCGTGATCGGCCCTGAGCGCTTGCCCAAAGTCGCACGCACTGTGGGCCACCTGCTCGGTAAGGCGCGGCGTTACGTGGCTGACGTGAAGGCCGAAGTCAACCGCTCCATGGAGTTGGAGGAGTTGAACAAAGTCAAGCAGCAGTTTCAGGACGCTGCGGCTGACGTGGGCAACAGCATCCAGAGCACGGTCAATGAAGCCCAGGAAGGCCTGACGGGCACCTGGGAGTCTGACAACACCTGGGGTAGCGTCAGCACGCCGGTCAAGCCGGTGCGCAAGAACTGGCGTGTCAAGCGCGGCAACATGCCGATGTGGTTCAAGCAACGACAGGGCGTGAAGCGCCAGATCCAGTCCGGGGCGGCCCGCGTGGCGCGCTTCCGTCCGAAGAGCAAATGAGCGCCAAACCCGACGCCGACGACGAACTGGCCGGCACCGAACAGCCCTTTGTTGAGCACCTGGTTGAACTGCGCGACCGGCTGATCCGCGCTGTCATCGCCATTGGCGTGGCCTTTGGTTTGCTCTGCTTGTGGCCCGGCCCCGGCGGGCTTTACGACCTGCTGGCCGACCCCATGACGCGCAACCTGCCGCAAGGCACCAAGTTGATCGCCACGGGCGTGTTCTCTGGCTTCATGGTGCCACTCAAGATCACGTTAATGGCCGGCTTCATGCTGGCCCTGCCGATCGTGCTCTACCAAGTCTGGGCCTTTGTGGCGCCCGGGCTGTACTCGCACGAGAAGCGTTACGTGCTGCCCTTGGTGGTGTCTAGCACGCTGCTGTTTTTCGTCGGAGTGGCCTTCTGCTACTTCTTGGTGCTGCCCGCCTTGAGCAAGTTCTTGGTGGCCGTGTCGCCCTCAGCCGTACAGGTGGCGCCTGACATCGAGCAGTACTTCGGTACCGTGCTCACGCTTTTCATGGTCTTCGGCATGGCCTTCGAGGTGCCAGTGGCGGTGGTTGTGCTTGCCCTGTTGGGCGTTGTCACGGTGGAAAAACTCAAAGAGTGGCGCGGCTACTTCATCGTCGTGGCGTTCGTCATTGCCGCCATCGTCACGCCGCCGGATGTCATCTCTCAATTGGCGCTGGCCGTGCCCATGGTGATCCTCTACGAGATCGGCATTTGGGCCGCCGTGTTCCTTCGCCGCGGTAAGGCGCCGGCGAGCGCCGAGACGGAAGCCGACAAAACCGAGGCCTGATCAGCGAGCGGCGGGTGGTGGCCTGCGCCCGACCTTGATCACAAGGTCCAGTGTGCGACCGCCACGTTGAAGCACCAAGGTGGCATTGCTGTCCGGCTTCAGTGCGGCAACACGTCGCAGCAATTGCTCCGGTGTAGCCACCGGTTCACCGTCCACCGACTGCAACACATCGCCCGGCTTCACGCCGCCTTGGGCCGCTGGTGCGTCTTGCACCACTCCGCTGATCAGCACGCCAGCTTGGTCGGCCGGCAGCCGCAGCGCCTCGATCAGCTCCTCGCTCAGCGGGCGGGTTTGCACGCCGATCCAGCCTCGCGTCACCCGGCCATCGGTTTTCAAGGCTTGCATCACCTCTTGCGCCAACTCCACAGGAATCGAAAAACCGATGCCCATGTTGCCGCCGCTGCGCGAGTAGATCGCGCTGTTGATGCCCACCCACCGGCCGCGGCCGTCCACCAAAGCGCCGCCGCTGTTGCCGGGATTGATGGCGGCATCGGTCTGGATGAAGTTCTCGAACACGTTGATGCCGAGTTGGTTGCGGCCCAAGGCGCTGACGATGCCGCTGGTCACCGTTTGGCCTACGCCGAAGGGGTTACCGATGGCCAGCACCGCGTCGCCCACGCGCAAATCGCGTGTGCTGCCGGGAGTGGCCACGGGAAGGCGAGGGAGGTCGATGCGCAGCAATGCCAAGTCGGTCTCGGGGTCCGATCCGATCAACTCGGCTTGCGCTTCTCGACCATCGGCGAGTTGCACCTCGATGCGCTTGGCACCATCCACCACATGGTGGTTGGTCAGGATGTACCCATCGGGGTCCACGATCACGCCCGACCCCAGACCCTCACGTCCCTCGGGTGCCGGGTGCCAAGGTGGCAGGTTGGTGTTGCGGCTACGCCCGCCGGCGGTGCGCAACAACACCACCGAGGGTGCGGCCTGCTCAGCTGCGGCCGCCAGCCCCACAGCGGGAGCCAGTGGGGCGGTGTCATTCGGTAGTGGACGGGACGCCACTGGGGCTGGTGCGCGCTCAGCGCGGGGCAGCCAGCCGGGTTGCAGCGTACCCACCACGAACCAAGCCGCCAGGGCCACTGTGCAAGCCTGCGCGAAAATCAACCAATACCGCCGCAGCATCCGAAAGCATCCCGTGACCAGCACGCCTGAGATTGACACCTACCTCAACGAGCTGCTGGCAGTGCCCCAGTTTAAGGACTACGGCCCCAACGGCTTGCAGGTGCAAGGGCGGCCTCAAGTGCAGCGCGTGCTGTGCGGCGTTACCGCCAGCTTGGCCTTGATCGAGCATGCGGTAGCCCAGGGTTTTGACACCGTGCTGGTGCACCATGGTTTGTTTTGGCGCGGGCAGGACGGACGCCTAACCGGCTGGTTGGGCGAGCGCGTCAAGCGCTTGATGCAGCATGACATCAACCTGTTCGCCTACCACTTGCCTTTGGATGCCCACCCTGAGCTGGGCAACAACGCCGCCATGGGTGCCCGTTTGGGCTGGGAGGCCGATGCGCGATTTGGCGAGCAAGGCCTGGGCTTTTCAGCCCCGCTGGCCAGTGTCAGCTTGGCGGCGTTGCAAGCCCAGATTCAAGACGGTTTGTCGCGCTGCGTCACAGTGCTGCCCGGCGACGGTCGGCCCTTGCGCCGCGTTGGTTGGTGCACCGGCGGCGCGCAGAGCTACTTCGAGGCCGCCATCGCGGCCGGGGTTGATGTGTTCCTGACCGGTGAGGTGAGCGAACCGCAAATGCACCTGGCTGCGGAAACCGGTGTGGCCTTTATCGCGGCCGGCCACCACGCCACCGAGCGTTACGGCGTGCAGGCGCTGGGTGCCCACTTGGCCCAGCGCTGGGGCCTGCACTGCGAGTTCCTCGACCTGCCCAACCCCGCATGAAACCGCTCTTGCTCACCATGGGCGATGCCGCCGGCATTGGCCCTGAAACCATAGCCAAAGCTTGGTTGGCTGAGCCGGCGCCCGATGCCGTGGTGGTTGGCAGCGTGGCGGTCATGCGCCGCGCGCTGCAGCAACTCAACGTCAACATGCCGCTGGCGTCACTCAGTGCACCAGACGAACCGTCGCCACCTGGCGCGCTTGCGGTTTGGACACCGCCTGGCTTGGTCGAGCTGGACGCTTGGCCCATCGGCTGTATCGATGCCCGTTGCGGCGCTGCCGCAGCCGTCTGTATCGAGGCTGCCGTGCGCGCCATCCAGGCCGGTCATGGGCGCGGCCTCGTTACCGCCCCGATTCATAAAGAGGCCTTGCACGCTGCCGGCGTGCCCTACCCAGGTCACACCGAGATGCTGGCCGACCTAGGCGGCGCAGCCAAGGTGCGCATGATGCTCGTGAACAGCGAGCTGCGCGTGGTGCTCGTCACCGTTCACCAGTCGTTGCGCCTCGCCATTGATGCGGTGACGCGCGAAGCGGTGCTGGACACCATCCGCACCTTGGACCTCAGCTTGCGTCAACGCTTTGGTCTGGCCGCGCCGCGGATTGCTGTAGCGGGGCTGAATCCGCATGCGGGCGAGGGCGGTCTGTTTGGCGATGAGGAGCAGCGCGAGATCGCGCCCGCCATCGCCGACGCCCAAGCACTGGGCATCCTGGCCAGCGGCCCCTACGCGCCTGACACGGTGTTCATGCGCGCGCGTCAAGGCGCCTTCGATGCCGTGGTGGCCATGACCCATGACCACGGGCTGATTCCGGTGAAGTACATGGGGCTCGACGAGGGCGTGAACCTGACCCTGGGCTTGCCCTTTGTGCGCACCAGCCCGGACCACGGTACGGCTTTTGACATCGCCGGCCAGAACCAAGCCGACGCCCGCAGCTTTCAAGCTGCGTGGCAATTGGCGCGGAAGCTCACGCTCGCGCTTTAGCAGGCAGCAACGCGGCCAACTGCTGGCGGGCACGCGCCGTGGCGCGCTCCAGCAAGTGCGCACTCTCAAAGGCGCGCAGCCGGTCAGCCTCACACAGCCGGCGCAGCATGCGGGCTGTCATCGTCACGGTCTTGGGGTATTTCTCGCCCTCGGTGAAGATGAAGAAGCTGCGCGGTCCGCTGATGTGGGCCAGCTTCACCTTCCGCCAAGCCTCCCCGGTGTGCATGCGGTAGATGCAGCCGATCTCCAGATGCTCGAACAGGTCAGAGCCGCGCGTCGGTATTGGCGCTTCGGCGGCCGGAAGGCCATCGATGCTGATGTCCACAGAGGCCAACGGCGCCGGTTCCGCCTTGCCGTCGGCATCCAGCACGATGTCGATCGTGCCGTCCCAGGCCACCTGCGTCTCGGTGACCAGCCCCACGCTGGTGGCCTCGCCCGGCGCAAACATCTGCTCCAGGTCGATGTCTACCGAGGCGGTCGCCCTTTGCGCTGTGGCTTCGTCGGGCACCACCAAGCCAAAGGCCGCTTCGATGCGCTTGACGAGCAGGTTGTGATCCAGCGCCGACAAGGCCGGTGTCTTCAGGGACTCGGCGTGCACCGGCAGCAGGTCGGAGAACAACTGCTTGCGCACGCTCTCGGCGCAATGCACCCGGTCCAGCCCCTCGTTGACGTTGCGCACCAGCACCGGCAGGGAGGACAGGAACTCGCGTCGCATTGGCGAGCCCCCTTTGGGTAGCACCGACAGCGCAAGATCGCGCCCGAGGCGGCGCATGGCTTGTTCCTGTGCTTCGCCTCCCTGGGTCGCGCCGTGCACGATCACCGGAGCCCAATGTCGGCTCAAAAACTGCCGCAGAAATTCCGGCAGCGGTAAATCGGCCAGCGCCTTTTCCAGCTGCTGTTGGTACTGCAGCTGCTGCCGTGCCACGGCTTCCTTCTTGGCCAGCAGGGCTGCGGTGTCTTGACCCTCGCGCCGCAACGCTTGCTTGCTTTGCTCGGCAATAAAGGCTTCCAGCGCGTCGAGCTGGCGGTCATAAACCTTGATCTTCTCGAAATCACCGCTGGCAATTTCTTCAACCAGCTCCGCCACCCGGCGCAGGAAGCCCAAGCCTGGGTCCTGCGTGAAGTCTTCGAAGGCGCAGGCCAGCGAGGCCAAGCGGTTGACGAAGCGACGAACCGGGTGCCGCCGCATTGAGAAGAAGCTGGTGTCGCCCAGTGCCGCGCGCAAGACGGGCAGCTGCAGCCGCGCCAGCAGCCGTGCCATTTGTGGCGGCACCTTGGGGTCGGACAAGATGGCGTCGAACAAACCGCCCACCACGTCGATCACCATGTGATCTAGCGGTTGCGAGGCTGCGCTCAGCAACTCTTGCCGGTGTACTTGGATCAAGTTGGCCGGCATCGGACCGCTGTTGACCCAGGCACCGCCTTCCCCCCCGGGCGCCCCCAAGCCTGTGCCCATCAAGGCGTTGGCGCTGGGCTGCGACTGGTGCAGTTGCCGCAGCAGGTTCATCACCTGCGGGTCGACAAAGCCCAGGCCGCCGGCCGGACCACGGCCGCCCGGGCCACCGGAGCCACCTTGGCCGCCCGACCCCCCCGGTCCTCCCGTGCCTGTGCCGCCCGACCCAGACCCACCCGATCCACTGCCGCCGGAGCCACCCAAAGCCCCTGGACCTGTGTTGCCAGAACCGCCCTGGCCGCCCGAGCGGCCTGCGCCACCCTCCTGGGTGACGGCGCGCATGTCGCGTGCCGTCAAACCCAGCTGCTGGAAATAGCTGGTCAGCTCGACGTAGCACTGCGGCATGCGCTGCGCCATCGCGCGGGTGAGCTCTTCGCTCAAGGTTTGGCGCAGGCTGGCTTGATCGGTCAGTCCATCTACCGCAGCCAGTAGCGCGCGCGCCACCAGGGTCGGGCGCAGTGGGTTGCGGTCGGGGCCGGCTTCTTCCTCACCCAGCAAGGCCGCTGTGTACGACTCCAGCGCGCGCAGTTCCCACTCGCAAGCGTGCGCCAACGACATCCCGATGCGATCGGCCACCACCAAGTTGTCCACCGCTGTGTCGTCCATCAGGGACAGCTCACCCCAGTTGGTCGCTTGCGCTTTGAGCTTGTCGTCCTCGGGTTGCCACTCCGAACGCAAATGGGCCTGGAACCGGCTCAAACTGGCGCCGTGCTGCTGGCGCAGCAAGCCCTGTGTCAGCAGCAACTCGTCGCGCCGCGCAGCTTTGAGGGCCGACATGGCGAGGCGACCGGCACTTTCGATGGTGTCATCCATCGCAAGGCCGAAGACGCGGCTCAAGTGCAAAAGCGCTTGTTGGAGCGGGGTGTCGAGCGGGGGTGGGTTTTGCACAGCGGAAACTACAAATAGCAAGGGCGGCGCGAACGCCACCCCCTCATGATGCCGCAGCCGGGCGCTTGCGCGCTCCAGCCGAGAGGCTTACTTCTTCAAAGCGTCCCGGATCTCGCGAAGCAGCAAAACGTCTTCCGGGGTGACCGGGGCGACAGCTGGTGCTGGAGGCGCCTCGCGCTTGAGGCGGTTGATCTGCTTGATCATCAAGAAGATGACGAAGGCCAAGATCGCAAAGTTCAGAGCCACGGTGATGAAGCTGCCATAGGCCAAGACGGCCCCCGCCTTCTTGGCGGCCTCCAGGGTGGTCTCAGTTTGACCTGCCAGAGGGATGAAGTAATTGCTGAAGTCCAAGCCGCCAACCACCTTGCCGACCAAGGGCATCACAACGTCGCCCACCAGGGAGTCCACGATCTTGCCGAAGGCTCCGCCAATGATCACGCCCACCGCCAAATCGACCACGTTGCCCTTGACGGCGAACTCTCTGAACTCTGAAAAGAAACCCATGTTGCGTACCCTGTGTCGAGAAGATGTTCGTATTGTGATGAGGCGCAGACGCAGATCTGACCCGGGTTACCCGAGTCGCATTACCAGTTCTTACGAAGGCGGGGGTGCCAGACCCTGACGCTAGAATCCGGCCCGATTCATAACCACAAGACCCTCTCAGAGGATGCCCATGAGCGACTCCCCAGTGGACAACAGCAAGCGCACTTGGATGATTGCGACCGGATGTGTCGGTGCCGTGGGTGCCGGCGCGGTTGCGGTGCCTTTCGTCAGTACCTTCCAGCCTTCCGAGCGCGCCAAAGCCGCCGGGGCCTCCGTCGAAGTGGACATCAGCGGCATCAAGCCCGGTGAGAAGCTGACCGTGGAATGGCGCGGTAAGCCAGTTTGGATCGTGCGCCGCACGCCAGAGCAAGTCGAGGCCCTCGCCAAGACGACGCCGCAGGTGGCCGATCCCGATTCCAAGCGCACTGCTTATCCGACGCCCGAGTACGCCAAAAACGTGCACCGCTCGATCAAGCCGGAAGTCTTCGTGGCGGTCGGTATTTGCTCGCATTTGGGGTGCTCGCCGTCGGACAAGTTCCAGACGGGGCCACAGCCATCCCTGCCAGATGACTGGGTTGGTGGCTTCTTTTGCCCCTGCCATGGCTCGACGTTCGACATGGCGGGTCGCGTTTTCAAGAACAAGCCTGCGCCGGACAACCTCGAGGTGCCGCCGCACATGTACCTGAGCGAGACCGTTGTGCTCATTGGCGAAGACAAGAAGGCATAAGGACATCCAAGCCATGGCGGAATTCAAAGAAGCGCCCGCAGGGGCGACGATGGGCGTCAAGACCATGACGTGGCTGGAGAACCGGTTCCCAACCGCGTTCGACGCCTACAAAGTTCACATGGCCGAGTACTACGCGCCGAAGAACTTCAACTGGTGGTACATCTTCGGCTCGCTGGCTTTGTTGGTGCTTGTGATTCAGATCGTCACGGGCATTTTCTTGGTGATGCACTACAAGCCGGATGCCAACCTTGCGTTCGCATCGGTTGAGTACATCATGCGCGACGTGCCGTGGGGCTGGCTGGTGCGCTACATGCACAGCACCGGCGCGAGCGCGTTCTTCGTCGTGGTCTACCTGCACATGTTCCGCGGCATGATCTACGGCAGCTACCGCAAGCCGCGCGAACTGGTCTGGATCTTCGGCTGCGCGATCTTCCTGTGCCTGATGGCCGAGGCCTTCTTCGGCTACCTGCTGCCCTGGGGCCAGATGTCCTACTGGGGCGCCCAGGTCATCGTGAACCTGTTCGCCGCCGTGCCCTTCATCGGCCCCGACCTGGCGCTGCTGATCCGCG
>CAZAIR010000097.1:0-9914 GCA_964485225.1 uncultured Burkholderiaceae bacterium | reverse complement strand
GACCTGCTCAAAGCCTGGCCGCTGCGCGATGCGGTTGCTGCGGTGTCGGTCGGGATCGTGGGGGGGGTGCCCATGCTGGATTTGGCTTACACCGAAGACTCAGCTTGCGGCACCGACATGAATGTCGTGATGACGGGCTCGGGCGGCTTTGTGGAAGTGCAGGGCACCGCCGAGGGCGAACCCTTTGCCCGCGCTGAACTGAACAGCTTGCTGGATTTGGCAACGCAAGGCATTTCCGAGTTGGCGCTGGCGCAGCGCCAGGCGTTGGGACTGGCGTGACGCGGCAGCTCGTTCTCGCCTCCAACAATGCCAAGAAGCTGGGGGAATTGCGCAGCCTGCTGACGCCCCTGGGCGTGACGCTCCTCGCCCAAGGTGAGCTGGGCATCGGCGATGCCGAAGAGCCCTACGGCACCTTCGTCGAAAACGCTTTGGCAAAAGCCCGCCATGCCGCAGCCCTGAGTGGCTTGCCGGCTTTGGCAGACGACTCGGGCCTGTGTGTCGATGCCTTGGACGGTGCCCCTGGTGTGCGCTCGGCTCGCTTTGCGCTAGACGCCAAGCAAGGGCAGGGCGATGCCGACAACAACGCGCTGCTGCTGCAGCGAATGGCCCAAGCGACCAACCGCAGTGCCCGCTTCGTGTGCGCGTTGGTCGCGGTGCGCACTCCCGCTGACCCCGAGCCCCTTATCGCTGTGGGCCGCTGGCCGCTCGTGGTGCTGGATGCCCCCCAGGGCGAGGGCGGTTTTGGTTACGACCCCATCGTGGCGCCTCAAGGGCAGCTTGAGGCCGTGGCTACCTTGTCCACCGTCACCAAGAACGCGCACAGTCACCGAGGCCAGGCCATGCGGGAGTTGCAGCATCAGCTGGCGGCCACTTGGGGTTGGGCGACGCCGTGAACGGGATGGCGCCGGCCGAACTGGCCCGCCATCTGATGCGGCCAGGCACCTTGCAGCTGGCGGCACTGCCGCCGCTGGCGCTTTACGTGCACCTGCCCTGGTGCTTGAAGAAGTGCCCTTATTGCGATTTCAATTCGCATGAGAGTGCGGCGGGCTTGGCAGATGCTCAGGCCCAGGGTTATCTGGCGGCCCTTCGTGCCGACCTGGAGGCCGCTCTGCCCCTGATCTGGGGGCGGCCCATCGTGTCGGTGTTCATTGGCGGAGGCACGCCAAGCCTATTCACGCCCGAGCAAATCGAACAACTGCTCAGCGATGTGCGGGCTCGCCTGCCGCTGGAGCCCGGGTGTGAAATCACCCTCGAGGCCAACCCGGGTACCTTCGAGCGAGACCGCTTCAAAGGCTACCGCGCCGCGGGCGTGAACCGTCTCTCGGTCGGTGTGCAAAGCTTCAATGACGACAAGCTGCGCCGCCTGGGCCGCGTGCATGATGCCGATCAAGCGCTGGTGGCAGTGGCCGAGGCCCGCGGGGCTTTCGAGACTTTCAACATCGACTTGATGTATGCCTTGCCTGAGCAAACGCTGGACGAGCTATCGGTCGAGCTGGACACGCTGGCCGAGCTGGCGCCGCCGCACGTTTCGCTCTACCACCTGACGCTGGAGCCCAACACCCGCTTCGCGGTGGAGCCCCCCAGGGTGCCGGATGCCGACCTGGCCAGTGACATGCTGGACCTGCTTGCGGCACGCACCGCTGCACAGGGCTGGGACCGCTACGAGGTTTCGGCTTTCGCACAGCCCGGTCATCGCTGCACGCACAACACCAACTACTGGGAGTTCGGGGACTACCTGGGGATCGGTGCGGGTGCGCACAGCAAGATCAGCTTCCCCCACCGGGTGCTGCGGCAGGTCCGCTGGCGGGAGCCGCGCCGCTACCAAGATGAAGCGCTGCGCGGCGCGGCGGTGAGCAACCAGCACGAGGTGGCGCGCGCCGACTTGCCCTTCGAGTTCGCCATGAACGCCATGCGTTTGGCTGGTGGCGTGCCGTTGGCTTTGTTCACCGAGCGCACCGGCTTGCCGCTATCGGCCTTGGCTGCCGGCCGCGAGGCGGCGCTGGCCAAGGGACTGTTGGTGAACGACCCGGCTCGCCTGCAAGCCAGCCCGCGCGGTTTCGATTTCTTGAACGACTTGCAGGCTCTGTTCTTGCCCCCACATCAGGCCGCTAACCCGTAGGAGCTGACCGATGGCTTTGGTGCGTGCGCTGATGATTTTTGTGCTGTTGTGGGGGGTGTGCGCCGTGGGCTTGCACGTTCTGCTGAGCAGCACGGGTCGACCGCGTTGGCACTTGGGTCGCTTGGCACTGGTCAGTGCCGCTGGGGCCGCTTTGGCAGGCGGTTTGCTGTGGGCCATCGTGGCCTTGTTTTGAACCTCGATCACTCACCATCATGAAACAACGCTCTACCCTTTTGGTTCTGGCCGCCGCCCTGGCGCTGGCCGGTTGCTCGCGCATTGAGACTGGCGAAGTCGGCCTGCGTGTTGGCATTGACAAGCAAATCAGCGGCACCGAACTGCTGCCAGGCAGCTTCAACCAAACCTTGATTGGTGATGTGCTCACCTTCCCGGTGCGCGACATTGCTGTGCAACTCGATAACAAGAATCCCCTGACCTCAGACAACAGCACGCTGAAGGACCTGGACCTGACGCTCGTCTATTCCATCAGCCCCAGCTCTGTGAGCGAGTTGTGGACCACCAAGAGCCGCAGCTTCCACGCGTTTGAGCCGGCGCAGCGCGATTGGATCTTGATGCACGCTTTCATGACCACGGTGGCCAACAACGCCGCCTACAAGGCCGTGCGCGGCTACAAGGCCCTGGAAGTGGCCGACAACCGCCAGAAGATCGAGGAAGAAATCCGTCGCATCGTCACGGAAACCCTGAAGTCCGAGAAGCTCGAAAACGCGCTCAGTGTGACCTTGGTTCAGGTGCGGAACGTGATGCCGGCCGACGACATCATTGCCAGCGCCAATGCGGTCGTCACGGCGCAGAACGCGCTGCGCGCCAAAGAGATCGAGGTTGAGACGGCCAAGAAGGAAGCGGAACGCATTGCCGCGCTCAATGCCAACAGCAAGGCCATTGACTACATGAACGCGCAAGCCAACATGAAGATTGCCGAGGGCGTGGCCAGCGGCAAAGTGCAGGCCATCGTGGTGCCCTACGACTTCAAGGGCATCGTCAATGCCGGCAGCACGCCGGTGAGCGGTCGCTGAGCGATCCACGGCCGGGCAATGCCCGGCCAAGAGACCTTAAACGCGGTTGAGCGAACCGCCCGACGCCCTCAAGCGCTCTAGCAGCTTGGGGGCGATTTGATTCAGGGGAAGGACTTCGTGGGCAGCACCGGCATTGATTGCTTCGCGCGGCATGCCGAAGACCACGCAGCTGGCTTCGTCCTGCACCAAGTTGTAGCTACCGGCATCGCGCATGGCCTTCATGGCGGTGGCGCCGTCAGCGCCCATGCCGGTCAACATGATGCCGAGCGCGTTGGGGCCCACCACGCGTGCAGCTGACAAAAACAACACCTCCACCGACGGGCGGTGCCGGTTCACCGGCTCGCCTTCGACGACGCGGGCGATGTAGTTCGCGCCCGAGCGCTCCACACTGAACTGTTTGCCGCCGGGGGCCAAGTAGCCGTGGCCGGGCAAGATCCGCTCGCCGTCTCGTACTTCACTGACTCGGATTTTGCAAAGGCTGTCCAGGCGCTGGGCGTAGCTAGCAGTGAAACCAGGTGGCATGTGCTGCGTGATACACACTGCGGGGCAGTCGGCGGGCAGGTTCACCAGCACATCCTTGGTGGCCTCGGTACCGCCCGTGCTGGCGCCGATGAAGATGATCTTCTCCGTCGACAAGCGTCCGAGGTTGGCGACTGGGGCAGGGGCAGCTGCCACCGTGCCGCTGGCCGGTGGCGTGGGTGCCCGGCGCACATGGGCGCGGGCCGCGATTCGGATTTTGTCGGTGATGTCGGAAGCCAACTGGCGAATGCCGTCCGCCACACCGATCTTGGGTTTGGCCACGAAGTCCAGCGCGCCCAGTTCCAGTGCCTTCAAGGTCACTTCGGCGCCACGTTCCGTCAGCGTGCTGACCATGATCACGGGCATCGGCCGTAGCCGCATCAGACGGCTGAGGAAGTCGATGCCATCCATGCGGGGCATTTCGACATCCAACGTGATCACGTCGGGGTTCAGGTTGCGGATCATTTCGCGTGCAATGAGCGGATCGCTCGCTGCACCCACGCACTCCATGTCGGGCTGCTTGTTGATGATCTCGGTGAGGATGGACCGCACCAGCGCTGAGTCGTCCACCACCACCACACGCGTCTTCGCCATGCTGAAGCCTCAAAACAAGTCGATCGAACCGCCGCTGCTGGCCACCGGCACCACCTTTTGCACCGCACCACGGTCTTGAGCGAGGATGGCTTCGTTGGCGGCGGCCAGGCGCTTGACCATCGCCTTGCCGCTTCGCGGTAGGTAGCAGACCTTGCGGGGGTAGACGTCCATCACATCCTTGCTGACCACGGGGATGCGCTCGGTTTTCAAAAAGTCCAGAACGAAGTTGGTGTTGCGCTCGCCCACGTTCAGGCTGCTCATGCCGCTGATCACGGCGCCGCCCCCGAACACTTTGGCTTCCATGCGGCCCTTGTTGGCACCGCGCTTCATCATCTCGTTGATCAACAACTCCATCGCAAACAAGCCGTACCGTCCGGATTCGCCATTGCCCTCGGGCAGCATGAAGTGGTTCAAACCACCCACATTCGCGGTGCGGTCCCACAAGCAGGCGGCAATGCACGATCCCAGGGTGGTTTGGATCAGGACGTCTTCGGTGTCCACGAAGAACTCGCCGGGCAGCACCTTTACGGCGGCAGACTTGAAATGTGAGTCGTAGAAGAAGAACGACGCTTCACCCGACTTGCGGGGCGCGGCCTTGAGCCGGTTGACCCAAGCGGTGGCGGCTGCACCGCCGCCAAGCATGGTGCTGGCGGCGCTGGCGGAAGAAGGCAGGCTGCTCATGGCGGAATCGTCACACCTTCTCGTAGATGGTTTTTCCACGCAGCTTGAACAAGTCCTTGCTTTCCGTGAAGTTCTCGGAATGACCGACGAAAAGGAGAGACTTCGGCGCCATCACGCGGTGGATGCGCTCCAACACCTTGCGCTGCGTGGCGGCGTCAAAGTAGATCATCACGTTGCGACAAAACACCATGTCGAACGGCTCACCCAGCTGCCATTGGGGGTGCATCAGGTTCACGACCCTGAAGTCGATGTTCTTGGTCAACTCGGGCTTGAATCGGATGCGCCCGCTGTTGGCCCCCGTTCCACGCATGAAATAGGTGCGTAAACGCTGGGGCGAGAGGCCTCGCGCATCGGCGTCGTACACCGCGCGGCGGGCGGTGTTCAGCACGTTGGTATCGATGTCGGAGCACACCAACTGCACCTTGTTCAAGTTACCCAGTGCTTCATGGCAAGTGATGGCCAGCGAATAAGGCTCCTCACCCGTAGAGGCCGCACAGCACCAGATGCGCAGTGGCTTGGCACCCCAGTTGCGCAGTTCCTCGGCCAGGGCCGTGAAGTGATGTTCCTCTCGGAAGAACGAGGTGAGGTTGGTGGTCAGGCAGTTGACGAACTCCTGCCATTCCCGCTCACTGCCTGGGCCGCTGCTGCGCTCAAGGTCGTCCAGGTAGGCGCCGAAGCTGTTGTGCCCGGTTTCGCGCAAGCGCCGCGACAACCGGCTGTACACCATGGCCTGCTTGCCGTCGTTCAGGCTGATGCCGGCATGCCCGTAAATCAACTTACGCACCCGTTCAAAGTCACTTTTCGCGAAAGCAAACTCGTGGTCGGTGTTGTCTCGGATCGTTGCAGTCGACATGGGTCAGGGCTGTGGCCAGCGCAGAAAGAGGGACGGGGCCTTCGACCCATTGTGGGAGCACAGCATGGATGCGCTCCCTAGGGAAAGGCCGAACAGTCGTCTCTTGTGCAGGATCTCACGAGGTCCTACCCAGAATCGGCAGCGCACGCAGTCCCACGAGGCGTGTAAACCGCGCTGCTAGACTCGATCGCACCCCTTTCTTGAGTCCGTCTACCGATGGCCGATACCGCCCGGTTAGTGCCCGAACTGCGCCAACTCCAGTTGGAAGCCGCCTTGCTGCTGCTGGACCAGGCGGGCGCGTTCTTACCGCAGGCGGAGCCGTACAGCGTGGACTGGCTGCAGGGTCTGATCGATGCCCTGGCTGACTTGTCCAACCGGGATCCACTCACCGGTTTATCGAATCGCCGTAACTTCGAGATGGTGCTCGAACGTGAGATCGATCGCGTGGCGCGTGCGGGCGAACCCGCGCTGCTGCTCGTGCTGGATATCGATCACTTCAAGCGCGTGAACGACACCCATGGCCATGCCACCGGTGATGAGGTGATCAAGGCGGTGGCCCACGCTATCCAAACTGCTGTGCGTCCCATGGACACCGTGGCCCGCATTGGTGGCGAAGAGTTTGGTGTGGTGCTGCCTAATTGCCCCAGCAGTTTTGGCCCCACTGTGGCCGAGCGCATCTGTGCCCAAGTGGAAGCCACCTTGGTGCCTGTCTCGATGACCGAAAAGCTGCGTGTAACCGTGAGCCTAGGCGGTGCTTATGCCCCGCAATGGGTCCGCTCCAGCCCCTTGCTGTGGGTCGAGCGCGCTGACCGCCAGCTCTACCGCGCCAAGGCCGAAGGGCGCAACCGCGCTTGCTTTGAGCCGCAACATGAATCGGTCGTCAGTGCCGACGAGAAATCCATGCTGTTTGCCGTTATGCCGCAGGAGGCTCCATGACCGCCCGCACCTTGGCCGTGACCAGCGGCAAAGGCGGGGTGGGCAAGACCTTCATCACCGCCAACTTGGCAAGCGCCTTGGCCGCACGCGGCAATCGTGTGCTGGTGTTGGATGCCGACCTTGGGCTGGCCAACTTGGACGTGGTGCTGAACCTGCATCCCAAGCTCACGCTGCACGACGTGTTCACTGACAAATGCACGCTGGAGCAGGCCATCTTGCCCGCGCCCGGGGGGTTTTCGGTGCTGTTGGCGGGCTCGGGCATGGTGGAGTACTCACGGCTCACGCCCGACGTGCGTGAGAAGCTGCTGGCCATCGTCGAGCAAGTGAAGCCACGGTATGACTGGGTCCTGATTGACACCGGTGCCGGCATTTCCGATGTGGTGCTCTATGCCGTGTCCCTGGCGCAGCAGGTGCTGGTGGTGGCCACGCCGGAGCCAACCTCGCTGACTGACGCCTACGCCACCATCAAGGTCTTGGCCACCACCCAGCAACGCGCCAGCGTGGGTTTGGTGCTCAACCAGGCCAACCGGCCGGGCGAAGGCAAGATCGTTTGCAACCAACTGCAAACCGTACTGACCCGTTTCGCCGCGGCGCAGGGCCCGTTCAAGCTGGAGTTGTGGGGGGAAATCCGCAACGACCAAGCGGTGCGCACTGCCGTCCTCAAGCGGCAGCTGCTGTTGGAGTTGAGTCCGGGTAGCGACGCAGCCCAAGGCCTGCGCGCGCTGGCGGGTGTGCTCAGCAATGGCTGAGTCAGACGCTGGCCAAGTCACTGCGCCGTTTGAGGCCCTGGGCGGCGAGTCTGGTGTGCGTCGTCTGGTCGACGCCTTTTACGACTTGATGGAGCTGGAGCCGCACTTCGCCGACTTGCGCGCCATGCACCCCACGGATTTGTCGGGCTCGCGGGACAAGTTGTTTTGGTTCCTGTGTGGATGGCTGGGTGGGCCGCGCCACTACGAAGCGCGCTTTGGGCACCCGATGTTGCGCGCGCGCCACCTGCCGTTCCCGATCGGCATCCGAGAGCGTGATGCGTGGCTGGCATGCATGGCTGCAGCCATGGTGCAGTGCGGCGTGTCCGAAATCCTGCAGCGCCGTTTGTCGGGCTCTTTTGCTGGCACTGCCGACTGGATGCGCAACCGCGGAGGCTGAGGCGGCGTTCTTGGGGCAGCTGTGCCGCGTGGCGGTTCAGCCCAACAGCACAACCAGCGCGCCGGCGCCACCTTGTGCTGGGGTGGCTTGCACAAACGCCAGAACCTCTTCGCGCTGCACCAGCCATCGGCGTACTTTGACGCGCAGCACGCCTTCCTTCCCTGGCGAGCCGTGGCCCTTGCCATGCACCACCCGCACGCAGCGGTGGCCCTGCACTTCGCAGCGGTGCAGAAAGTCGTTCAATGCTTGTCGAGCCTCGTCGCTACGCAGACCATGCAGGTCGAGTTGCGCTTGCAAGCTCCAGTGTCCCCTCCGCAATTTGTTCAGGGCTTGTACCGGCAGCCCTGGCCGACGGTAGGACAGCTCCTCGTCCGTTTCGAGCAGCGAGTCCACATCAAAGTCGTCGCTCAGCGCTTGTTGCAGCACCGCTTGCTCATCTTGCTCCAGGCTGCGGGCGCTCGGCTCCAGCGTGGGCCGCGGAGGTGGCAAGCGACCGGTATCGCGCAGCGTGGTGACGGGGCCTACGCTGAGGGCAAACAGATCCCGTTCCCGCTGTATCCGTGCCAGTCGTTCAGTCTCGGCTTGCGCTGCCGCTTGCGCCGCACGGCGCTTTGCGTTGAGCGTGCGCTGCAGGGTAGCCAAGCTGGCCAAGCCTTTGAGCGGGCGGTCAGGGCGCTGCATTTCAAATCCAGCCCATCTCCGCCAGCGAGCGAACCTGGCTTTGGGTGACCACGACATGGTCTAGCACCCGCACGTCCACCATGTGCAGCGCAGCGGCCAGTCGCTCGGTCAACACGCGGTCCGCAGCTGAGGGTTCAGCGACCCCGCTAGGGTGGTTGTGGGCCAAGATCACCGCGTGCGCATTCAGCGCCAAGGCGCGTATCACCACCTCGCGGGGGTGAACGGCGGTGTGGTTCAGGCTGCCCCTGAACATGTCTTCCAGCGCAATGAGTTGCAGCTGGCTGTCCAGGAACATCACGGCAAACACTTCATAAGGCTTGGCTGCCAAGCGCAGGCGCAGCAGGTCGTGCACAGTACGGCTGTCGCTCATCAGGGGCTTGGCCGCCAGCGGCTGGGCCAAAACCCGTCGGGCAATCTCCAGCACAGCCATCAGCTCGGCGCGCTTGGCAGGCCCGAGGCCCTTGACGGACTTCAGGGCGCTCGCGTCCAGGTGCATCAAGCCAAACAGGCCACCAAATTGGGTCAACAGCGCATCGGCCATGTGGAGCACGCTGGTGCCCTGTATCCCGGTTCGCAACAGCAGTGCCAGCAACTCGGCATCGCTCAGGCTCGCGGGCCCGTGTGCCAGAAGCTTCTCGCGAGGGCGGCTGCTTGGAGGCAGATCGGTGAGCGCCATGTGAGAAATTCTAGAATCACCGACCTTCCTGACCCGAGCAGCCCCATCGGCATGACTGAACGACGCATCGCCGCTGGCGACTTTCTGACCCTGCATTACCGCCTGACCGGCCCGGATGGCGCCACCGTCGTCGATACCTTCGACCAGCACCCGGCCACGCTGACCTTGGGGAGTGGAGAGTTGGCGCCAGCCCTAGAGGCCTGTTTGATTGGCCTTCCGGAAGGAGCTGAGGCCCAGTTCGATATGGCAGGTGACGCGACATTCGGTGCTCGCAACCCCGAGATGCTGCAGCGTGTGAGCCGCAAGCTCCTGGCCGAATACGGCGACCCCGACGAGCAGTACACCCCCGGTGACGTCATCCAGTTCCCGATGCCCGAGGGTGAAGGTCACTACGCTGGGTTGGTGGCGGAGGTAGGCGAGGACTGGCTTTTGTTCGATTTCAATCACCCTTTGGCCGGGGTGCCGTTGCGCTTTGAAGTGCGCGTGATTGGGGTGTTGTGATGGCGAACGAATTCGATCGCGAAGTGCTGCTGGCCGAGCCCCGCGGCTTTTGTGCTGGCGTTGACAGGGCCATCGAGATCGTGGAGCGCGCGCTGAAAAAGTATGGCGCCCCGATCTACGTTCGCCACGAAATCGTGCACAACACCTACGTGGTGAACGACCTCAAGGCCAAGGGCG
>CAZAIR010000096.1:0-9932 GCA_964485225.1 uncultured Burkholderiaceae bacterium | reverse complement strand
ATCCGCATCCTGGTCGAGAAGAACCTGCCGCTGAGCCTGCCCGCGCTGGTGCAGACCGGTTTCGGTGCCTTCGCCGAAGGTCAGCTGACCCACGCCACCGCGCAAGACGACCTGCTGCACTTCGCCTACGAGCGCCTGACCGGCGCCCTGCGCGAGCAGGGCTACAGCGCCCAAGAGGTGGACGCCGTGACCGCGCTGCGCCCGCCGCAGTGGGGCGACATCCCCAAGCGCCTGGCGGCGGTGCGCGCCTTCAGTGCTTTGCCCGAAGCTGCCTCGCTGGCCGCGGCCAACAAGCGCGTGGGCAACATCTTGAAGAAGAGCGATGAGGCCCCGGTCGCCCTGCAGGCGGCTTTGCTGCATGAGCCAGCTGAGCAAGCGCTGGCCCAGGCGTTGGAAAGCGCCAGCGCCAGTGCCACGCCGCTGTTCGAAGCTGGCGACTACACGGGCTCCCTGAGCGCGCTGGCGGTGCTTAAAGCGCCGGTGGATGCCTTCTTTGACGGTGTGATGGTGAACGCCGACGACCCAGCGCTGCGTGCCAACCGCTTGGCCTTGCTGCGCAGCCTGCACAGCGCGATGAACCGCGTCGCTGACCTCAGCCGGCTCGCGGCTTGAAGCAGCGCCAGACCGCAGCCCAGTCCAGCCCAGTTCCGACGAGAGGCCCCGCATGCGCATCGATCACCACCACCATGCGCTGAAGTTGGTGATCTTGGGCCGCGACGGCACCTTGAACCGTTACCGCGACGACCACGTCAAGTCGCCCGACGAGCTGGACCCTTTGCCCGGCGCGCTGGAGGCCGTGGCCCGCCTGAACCACGCCGGCTGGCACACGGTGCTGGCCACCAACCAGCCGGGTATCGGACGCGGCCTGCTGGACATGAGCGCACTCAATGCGGTGCACCTGCGCTTGAACCAACTGCTGCAGGCCAAAGGCGGGCGATTGGACGCTGCGTTTTTTTGCCCGCACGCGCCCGAGGACGGCTGCGCTTGCCGCAAGCCGCTGCCGGGTCTGATCACCGAGTTGAGCGAACGTTTCGATGTGGCGCTGACCGATGTGCACATGGTGGGTGCGAGCCTGCGTGACATCCAAACCGCCCAGGCGGCGGGCTGCATGCCGCATCTGTTGCGGGGCGACCGCCTTGCCGCAGTGCCTGAGGCCCAGGTGGCCGACATGCTGAACCAAGTGCCCGGCACGCACGTGCACCAAGACCTGGCCGCCTTTGCCGATTGGCTGCTGCGCACCGAGCGCAGCGTCCTCGGCGAAGCGCCTGCCCCCGACAGCGTGTCGGGTCCCTTGCTTTGAACCCGCCCCTGCCCATGCTGTTTCTGCGTTCCTTTCTGTTCGTGGCCTGGGGCACACTCACGGTGATCCCCTGGGGTACCGGGGTGCTGCTGATGTCGCTGTTCGCCTCGCCCACCACGCTGTATTGGGCTTGCTCACGCTGGGTGCGCATCTGTCTGTGGGGCGCCAAGGTGTTTTGCGGCCTGAAGGTCGAGATCCGTGGGCTGGAACACCTGCCCTTGGGCGCCAAAGACGCGGTGATCTTGCTGCCCAAGCACCAGTCCACCCTCGAGACCTTTGCGCTTTGTGGCTACATGCCGCACCCACTGGCCTTTGTGTTCAAGCGCGAGCTGCTCTACATCCCGTTCTTCGGCTGGGCCATGTCGCGGCTGGACATGGTGCACATCGACCGCTCCAAGCGCGCTGAAGCGTTTGCCAAGGTCACGGCACAAGGCCGCCGTCTGGCTCAGCAGGGCGTGTGGGTGATCATGTTTCCAGAGGGCACGCGCATCCCCCGCGGCGCGGTGGGCGACTACCGCTTGGGCGGCACCAAGTTGGCCGTCAGCACCGGCGTGCCGGTGGTGCCAATCGCCTGCGCCACGGGCCGTCTGTGGCCCCGTGGCAGCTTGCTGCTGCGCCCGGGCACTGCCGTGATCTCGATCGGCCCGGCCATGCCCAGCGTTGGCCGTGAGCCGGCCGAGTTGATGGGGGCCGTGAAGGGCTGGATCGAGACCGAAATGCACCGGCTTGACCCCGAGGCCTACACGGCGCAAGCCGCTGCCGACAGCGCCATGGGCGCCCAAGCCTGATGCCCGCGCCACGGCCAGCTCCTGAGTCTGCGCAGCTGAGCCTGTTCGAGGCACCGAGCAGCACGCCTGCGCTGCCGTCGCGCCCTGCGCCTCAGGCCGCTGCGCCCGTCGCACCCGTCACTGCGCCGCCCGCAGCGGCTCGCGCCGGGGCAGGGCCGGTGCTGGAGATCCCTGGTTTGCACCTGCCCTACACCCTGCGCCGCAGCAAGCGCCGCACCATCGGCTTCAGCATTGGCACCCAGGGTATGCGCGTGGCGGCGCCGAAGTGGGTGACACAGGCTGAGATTGATGGTGTGTTGCGGTCCAAGGCCGACTGGATCGCACGCAAGTGGGGCGAGGTGCAGGGCCGTGAGCAGCGCTTGGCTGCTTTGAAAGTGAACTGGTGCGAGGGTGCCGAACTGCCGCTGCTGGGCGGCACGGTGCGGCTGCGCCTAGGGCCTGCGCTGCGCCACGACGAAGCCACCGGCGAGCTGTGGTTGCCGCTGCCGGCGCAGGCCAGCGAGGACCAGTGGCGCGACACGGTGCAGGCCTGGCTGCAAGGCCGAGCGCGCGCGCTGTTCGCGCCCCGCTTGGCCTACTTCGCCGAGCGGGCCAGCGTGGCCACGCCCAAGCTGCGCTTGAGCGGTGCCCATACCCGTTGGGGCAGCGCCAGCAGCCGTGGCGTGGTGAGCCTGAACTGGCGCTTGGTGCATTTCAGCCCCGCCGTCATCGATTACGTGATCGCCCACGAGGTGGCGCATCTGGTGGAAATGAACCACAGCACCCGGTTTTGGGCCGTGGTGGGCGAGCTCCTGCCGGGCTTTGAGGTGCAGCGCGCGGCGCTGCGCGAGGCGGTCGTGCCGCCGATGTGAGGCCGGCTTCCCCTCCCCAACGCCCCCATCCCCCGCCGTATCCCCCAATTGGGTGATGCTTGCTCCGGCGGGGGGTGCTGGTCACACTGCCGCCCAACGCTGTCATCACGGCCTGCTCCAGCAGGCCTCGGCGTTCAGGGCTCGACCCCAGAAGAAGAAATCAACAGGCCGCTGCACAGCTCACGCTGCACAGCGGCCTTGTTGTTGGCGGGTGCGGCTGTTCAGGCCGGCGCAAACCGCCAAACGCCATCGGCACCCGTTTCGCGGCGCAAACGGCCGGCCAGCCACAGGTGGTTCAGGTGGGCGATGGCCTCGCCCATCGCGAAGGTGGTTTGGTGCAGGTCCAGCGGGCGCTTGAACAGCACGCTCAGCACCTCGGCCGCGCTGCGGGGTGTTTCTGCCAGGGCGGCCCGTAACTCGGCCAATCGCTCGGCATGGTGGTTCTGCAACTGCGTGATGCGCGTTTGCAAGCCTTGGAACGGCCGACCGTGGGCCGGCAGCACCAGGGTGTCGTCAGGCAAGTCGTGCAGGGCCGCTAGCGAGGCCAGGTACAGGCGCAGGGGGTCGGCCTCGGGCTCCACGTCCACCACGCTGACATTGGTGGAAATGCGGGGCAGCACCATGTCACCCGCAATCAGGATGCGCCGCTCGGTGTCGGCAAAGCTCAGGTGCTCGGGGGCGTGGCCATAGCCGGCGCGCACGTTCCACTGGACATCCGCCGTGCGCAGGGTGTCGCCATGCATCAAACGCCGGTAGCTGCTGGGCACCTTGGGCACCATGCGGGGGAAGTAGTCGCCGCGGGCGCGGATCTTGGCCTGCGCTTCCTCGTCCACCAAGCCGTGCTGTGCAAAGAAGGCGGCGGCGCTGTCGCCGCCCATGCCGATGGTGGACTGGCTGGCCATGCGGCCCACGTTGAAGTCGGTGGCGCTCATCCACAGTCGGCACTGCCAGCGCTCGCACAGCCAGGCGGCATTGCCCAGGTGGTCGGGGTGGAAGTGCGTGACCACCACGCGCTTGACTGGCAGGCCTTGCAGCGCGCCGCTGGCGAACACCGCCTCCCAGTTGGCGCGGGTGCTGTCGTTGGCGATGCCGCAATCGACGATGGCCCAGCCGGGGCCGCTGTGATCGTCGTCGCGCAGCAGCCACAAGTTGATGTGGTCCAGCGCGAACGGTAGGCCCATGCGCACCCACAGCAGGTCGGGCCGCAGGGCGATGCAGTGCCCGGGCTCGGGCACTGCATCGCCCCAGGGGTAAGTCAGTTGGGATTCAAAGGCATTGGCCATGGTGGTGAAGCGGGTGGGCGGTGAGAGGAGGGCTGGTGGTTGGCGGGTGCCAACGCGGTCCCCAGTGCACAGCGTAACGAGGCTCGCAGCCCAGCCGGCGCCGTCACAGGCCATTGACTGCGGAGCGCTGGGCAGGTCTACCCAATGCGCGGGCGGGAATTCCCGGCACTCGTGCGCGGGGTGCGCTCCCTAAACTCGCGCGCTTCGCAGGGTTAGCCCTGTGTCTTTCCTGGGCTCTCTCAGGTTGATCTTGTTCGAAGACGTTGACCGGGTGTGCCCATGCGAGTTGGTGTTGCGGTTGGGGTGGTTGTGGTGTGGATGGCGGGAGCGATGGCGGCCAGCTCAGTGGCCTGGGCGCAAACCAAGCCCGATGGCGATCTGACCGATGCCGAACGCGCCAAGCGGGATGCTGCCAAGGTGTTCCGCTTCATCAAGCTGCAGGCCCAAAGGCAGGCTGCCCCGGCAGCGCCCGCTGCCGCTGCAGCACCCAGAGTTGTGAGCGCCCCGCGCGCCGCACCTGCACCCAGTCCGGTGCCGACACCGGCTGCCAAGGGCCCGGACGTGGCCGAACTGGCGGCGGCCGTGCCGACCGCGACGGGCCAGGCGCCCGCGCCCGACGCGTATGTGGCCCCTCTGCCGGCAGCTGTGCCTGCTGCCAGCCCGGTGGTCGAGGCCGCGCCCAGCGCGGCGGTCGCTCCGCCTCCTGAAGCCGAGGAGATCGAACTGGAGTTGATCAACCATGTGCAGCCCGAGTTGCCCAACAACCGCCTTGGCAATTTGCGCGATGGGGTGGTGTGGGTGCAGTTCTCGGTAGAGCCTGATGGCCGCACCAGCAACGTGGTGGCGCGCCCCGGTGCCCAGGTGCGCTTGGCGCAGTCGGCGGTGAAGGCGGTTCAACAGTGGCGCTTCGCGCCGATCAGCACTGCACAAGACGTGGCGGTTGAGATCGCCTTCAAGCTGAACTGATCGGCCTGTCCGTGTGCAAGCGCACGGAACTGCGCGTTATCTGATCGAACAAGCGGTGAAGTTCGGGCAGCGCGCCTTGAAGCGGCAGCCCGGGGTTGTGAAAATTGGTAAAGCAAGGCGCTGTTGCGCCACACAAGGAGCGAGGACGATGGATCGTGCGGAGCAGGTCGGCAATCGGCGTTGGCAGGGCCCCTTGGGGGTCGGGCTGGCGTTGGCGCTGAGTTGGCCTTTGGGGGCGGTGGCCCAAACCTCGGCCAATGCCGATGCGCCCAAGTCCGGCGAGGTTGATCGCTCCAAGCTCACCGACGCCGAACGCGCCCGCCGCGACGCTGACCGGGTATTCAACTTCATCAAGTTCCACGCGGTGAGGCCTGCAGCGCCCGCGCCTGCGCCGGCCGCCGCTGCACGGCCAGCCCCGCGACCTGCGGTGCCCGCGAGCCCAGCCCCCGCCGTGGCTGGTGCGGCTGCAGCGCCTGCTGCAGCGCCTGCTGCGCCCGCTGCGGCAGCCACGCCTGCACCTGCTGCTGCCGCTACCGCTGGCGCTACACCCGTCGCCGCGCCTGCGCCAGCAAGCACCGTCGCAGCGCCCGTGGCCTCCGCGGCGCCCGAGGTGTCGAACGCTGCTGCCCAACCGGGCAATGCCAGCCCCGCCGCGGCCAGCGCGCCAGGTTTCGATCCGCGCACCTTGCCGCCCGCCAGTCCACCACCCGCAGTGACGAGCGAGCCCGCGCCCGCAGCGGAGCCTGAGCCGGAAGAGGTGGACCTGAAACTGGTCAAGTACGTGGCCCCGGAGCTGGATGCCAGGGCGATGGCGGCTGTGACCACCCCCACCGCAACGGTGCGCGTGCGCTTCACGGTAATGCCCAATGGCACGGTCGGGTCTGTCACGGCCCTGCCCAGTACCAACCGCATTTCGGCCGCAGCCAACCGCGCGCTGGGGGCAGTGGCCACCCGGGCTGTCGCGCAATGGCGCTTCGAGCCGGTGAAAGAGGCGCGCGAAGTGGAAGTGAACGTGGACTTCCGCTTGGATTGACCGCCTTGGCGCTTTATCCGAAGGTGGCTTAGCGCGAGCGCTTCGGGCGCCATCGGCGCAGGCGCAGGGCGTTGCCCACCACCACCAAGCTGGAGCTGGCCATCGCGGCAGCGGCCCACATCGGGTCGACGCGGCCGGCCATCGCCAGCGGGATCATCAAGGCGTTGAAGCCGAAGGCCCAGCCGAGGTTCTGGCGGATGTTGGTCAGCGTGGCCCGCGCGAGCCGTACAGCGTCGCCCACGCGGCGCAAATCGGGTTGGACCACGGCCATGCCTGCGGCTTGCACGCTGGCATCGGTGCCTTGGCCTGGGGCGGCCATGGCGATTCCGACATCGGCTGCAGCCAAAGCGGGGGCGTCGTTCAGGCCGTCGCCCACCATCGCCACCCGCTCGCCTCGGCTGCGCCAAGCGGCCAGGCTGCTGAGCTTGTCGGCGGGCAGCAAGCCGCCGTGCACCTCGTCGGCGGGCAGTCCCAAGCGCGCGCCGATGGCCACGGCAGCTTCGGGTCGGTCGCCGCTGAGCAGGCTCAGGTGCAGGCCCATGCGCTGCAGCGCTTGCAGCGCTTCGGGGGCTTCAGGGCGCAGGGTGTCGGCAAAGGCCAGCACCGCCAGCAAGGCGGGTTGGGGCGTGCTGGTGGCCAGCCAGCTGATGGCATAGCCGCGCGCCGCTTGAGGGCCGGCGCTGGCTTCGAGCAGGGCGGTGGAGACGCCGATCTCAGCCATGTAGCGGCTGGAGCCCAAGTGCAGGCGTTGGCCATCGATTTCGCCCGTCAGCCCCAAGCCCGGGATGGCTTGCACGTTCACGGCCTTCATGTCGGGCAAGCCGCCTTGCGCGCGAACCAAGGCTTGCGACAGCGGGTGCTCGCTGCCTTGCGACAAGGCTGCCGCCAGCGCCTGGGCTTGCAGGCGGCTCAGGGGCGCCAGCGCCTCGACGTGCTGCAACTGCGGCTGGCCCAGGGTCAGGGTGCCGGTTTTGTCAAAGGCCATGCGCTGCACGCGGGCCAGGGTTTCGAGGGCGGCAGCGTCGCGCACCACCACGCCGTTCAAGGCGGCTTGGCCGATGCCCACCACCACCGCAGCGGGCGTGGCCAGGCCCAACGCGCAGGGGCAGGCCACCACCAGCACGGCCACGGCGTGCAGCAGGGCGTCGGTGCCGGCGCCGGCCAGCAGCCAGCCGGCCAAGGTGAGCAGCGCCAAGCCGATCACCACGGGCACGAAGCGTGCGGCCCACTCGTCGGCCAAGCGCTGGATGGGGGCCTTGCTGGCCTGCGCGCTCTCCACCAGGCGCACCAGCTGGGCCAGGCTGGAAGCGGCGGGCAGCTGCGTGGCTTGCAGCTCGACCACGCCGTCCAGGTTCAAGGCGCCGGCGCGCACGGCCTCGCCCACGTCGCGGGACATGGGCAGCGATTCGCCGGTCAGGTGCGCTTCGTTCACGTGGGTTCGGCCGGCGCTGATGACGCCGTCACAGGGCACGCGCTGGCCGGGGCGCAGGCGCACGGTCTCGCCCACCTGCAACTTGGCCAGGGCCAGGCTCTGCCACTGGCCGCTGCGCAGCACCTCCACGGTGTTGGGCAGGGCGGCCTGCAGCTCGCGCAGGGCGCCGCCGGTGGCGCGCTTGGCGCCGGCCTCCAGCCAGCGGCCCAGCAGCACGAAGCTGACGATGGCGGCGCTCGATTCAAAGAACAAACCCTGCGGCGCCGCGCCGCGCGCCCACAGCCACAGGCTCAGGCCATAGGCCGAGACGGCGCCCAGCGATACCAACACATCCATGCCCGGTGCGCGGGCCTTGAGCCCGCCCCAGGCGGCCTTGTGCACGCGCCAGCCCCCGGGGCCGAACACCACGATGGCGGCCAGCACCGCCTGCACCGCAGCCGGCCACGCCAGGTGCGCGCCCCAAGCCATGCCGAGCATGGGCAGGGCCAAGGGCGCGGTGGCCGCCCAGGCCAGCAACAGGTCGCGGCGCAGGCGCAGCAGCTCGGCGGCCAGTGGGTCGGGCTCCGTTTGGGTTTGCAGCGCTGCGGTGAAGCCGGCCGCTTGCGCGGCCTCCAGCAGGGCCTGCGCCTGCGTGGCGGGTAGCGCATGGATGCGTGCTTGCCCCTGCGCCACGTTCAGCCCCACGCGCACCACGCCGGGCACAGCTGCCAGCGCCGCCTGAAGGCGCTCGGCCTGGGTGGGGTCGTGCAGGCCGTCCACATGCAGGGTGGCGCTGGTCAGGGGGACTTCGTAGCCCGCCTCGCTGAGGGCTTGCGTCAACAGCGGTGCTTGCCAGCCGCTCGCGAGCGAAAGCTGGGCACGGTTCTCCGTCAGCAGCACCTCGGCCTTGAGCACGCCCGGTACGCGCTGCAAGGCACGCTCCACACGGCCCACGCAGGCCGCGCAGTGCATGCCGCCGATGAGCAGGGAAATCGATTGGTTCGCCATCTGGCGAGTGTAGGAATGGCGGTCGCCGCAAAATGAGCGAATGAGCACCGTAGAACACCGCTTTCACGTCCCCAGCATCAGTTGCGGCCACTGTGTGGCCAGCGTCGTCAAGGCCCTGCAGGCCATCGGCGTGCGGGCAGAGGTGGATGTGCAGGGTCGCTCACTCGCGGCCTATGCGCCCGCGGGCGTGGACCGCGCGCACATCGTGGCGACGCTGACGGCAGCCGGCTACCCACCGGCCTGAGCGGCGCCGCTCCAGCGCTGGCGGGGGCGGCGAGAATGGCCGCCGCTTTTCACCGTCCCACAAGGAATCCGAATGGCCCACTTGGTCAGCCAGCTCAACCCCCGCTCGGCCGATTTCCAAGCTGCTGCGCAGACCATGCGCGCGCTCGTTGACGACCTCCGCAGCAAGCTCGACCGCATCGCCCAAGGCGGCGGCGAGGCCGCGCGCGCCAAGCACACCGCCCGCGGCAAGCTGCTGCCACGCGACCGCGTGGCGATGCTGCTCGACCCCGACTCGCCCTTCCTCGAAGTGGCGCCGCTGGCCGCGCTGAACGTCTACAAAGAGAAGGACGGCAGCGACAGCGCGCCCTGCGCGGGTGTCATCGCCGGCATCGGCCGCGTGGCCGGTGTCGAGTGCATGGTGGTGTGCAACGACGCCACCGTGAAGGGCGGCACTTACTACCCGCTCACCGTCAAAAAGCACCTGCGGGCGCAAGAGATCGCGCAGCAAAACCGCCTGCCCTGCATCTACTTGGTGGACAGCGGGGGCGCCAACCTGCCGAACCAGGACGAGGTCTTCCCCGACCGCGACCACTTCGGCCGCATCTTCTTCAACCAGGCCAACCTCAGTGCCGAGGGCGTGCCGCAGATCGCCGTGGTCATGGGCTCGTGCACGGCCGGCGGCGCCTACGTGCCGGCCATGAGCGACGAAACCATCATCGTCAAGAACCAGGGCACCATCTTCTTGGGCGGCCCGCCGCTGGTGAAGGCGGCCACGGGCGAGGTGGTGAGCGCCGAGGACCTGGGCGGCGGTGACGTGCACACGCGCCTGTCCGGCGTGGCCGACCACCTGGCCGACAACGACACCCACGCGCTGGCCCTGGCCCGCCAGGTGGTGGGCAGCCTGAACTGGTTGAAAGCCAACCCGCTGCGCTGCCAAGCGCCCCAGCCCCCGCGCTACGCGGTGGACGAACTGCATGGCGTGATCCCCACCGACGCCCGCAAGCCCTTCGACGTGCGCGAGGTCATCGCCCGCGTGGTCGACGACTCGGCCTTCGACGAGTTCAAGG
>CAZAIR010000095.1:0-9953 GCA_964485225.1 uncultured Burkholderiaceae bacterium | reverse complement strand
GCCGGCTTTCTGCACGAATGAACGACGTTCCATGGGGAGGCCTCGCTTATCTCAAGGGGTTGCAGGTGGGATCAGGAGCCGGCCAGCTTCATGCGGGCGATGAGCACCGAGCCAACGGTTTTGGTGCCGGTGGTGTAGGCGTCAGCACCGATGCCGACGATGTCCAACAGCATCTGCGGCAGGGTGCCGGCGATGGTCACTTCTTCGACCGGGAAGGCGATCTCGCCGTTCTCAACCCAGTAGCCGCTGGCGCCGCGCGAGTAGTCGCCCGTCACGTAGTTCACGCCCTGCCCCATCAACTCGGTGACGAACAAGCCGCGGTGCAAACGCTTGAGCATGGTGCGCAGGTCGTCGCCCGGGGCGGTGGCGCGGCTTTTCATGACGAGGTTGTGCGAGCCGCCGGCGTGGCCGGTGGTCTTCATGCCGAGCTTGCGCGCCGAGTAGCTGGACAAGAAATAGCCCTGCAGCACACCGCCGCTGACGACGCTGCGCTCACGCGTGCGCACGCCCTCGTCGTCGAAGGCCGAACTGCCCTTGCCTTTGCGGATGAAGGGGTCCTCCTCGACATCGATGTGCGAGGCCATGACCGGCTTGCCGAGGCTGTCCACCATGAAGCTGGCTTTGCGGTACAGCGCGCCACCGCTGGTGGCTTGCACCAGGGCGCCGAGCAGGCCGGCGGCCAAGGTGCTTTCGAACAGCACCGGCACCTCGGCGGTGGGCACTTTGCGGGCCTTCAGGCGGCTCAGCGCGCGCTCGGCGGCGTAGCGGCCCACGGCTTCGGGGTCGGCCAACTCAGCCGCGTCGCGCACCGAGCTGTACCAGGCGTCGCGCTGCATGCCGGCACCGCGCCCGGCAATGGGGGCGACCGAGATCGAGTGCCGGCTGCTGGCGTAGCCGCCGCGGAAGCCGCGCGTGTTGCCGGAGAAAAAGTGCGATTGCTGAGCTGATACCGCTGCGCCTTCGCTGTTGCTGATGCGACGGTCGGTCTGCATGGCCGCCGCCTCGCAGCGCAGGGCCAGCTCGCAGGCGGCTTGGGCGTCGATGTCCCAAGGGTGGAACAGGTCGAGGTCGGGCGCGGGGGTGAGCAGCAGGTCGTCGGCGTCGGGCAGGCCGGCGTGCGGGTCTTCGGCCGTGAAGCGGGCGATGTCGTAAGCGGCGCGCACGGTGTCGGCCAGGGCTTTGTCGGTGAAATCCGAGGTGCTGGCATGGCCGCGGCGCTGGCCGACGTAGACGCTGACGCCCAGCGATTTGTCGCGGTTGCGCTCCACGTTCTCCAGCTTGCCCAGCCGCGCCGAGACCGACAAACCCGCGCCTTCGCTGACTTCGGCCACTGCGTCGGTGGCGCCTTGCGCCTGCGCCAAGGCCAGGGTGCGCTCCACCAGGGTCTGGAATTCATCGCGGCTGTGCGCAAAACCGTGGTTCGAGCGGCTCATGGAGGCTTTCTTCATAGGGGGCGGTCATGATAATGACGGCATGCCCCGCCCACGCCCCGCCAGCCCAGGCCCGAACTCTTCGGAGCTCGACGAAGCCTACGACCCCGGCATCCCAAGCCGAACCCAACAAAAGCGCGAAAGCGACGCCCTGCAAGCGCTGGGCAAAGAGCTGCTCGGCCTGCCCGACAGCCGCCTGGCGCTCATCGACCTGCCCGAGACGCTGCGCTTTGCGCTGCGCGACGCCAAGAAGATCACCGCCAACGAAGGCAAGCGCCGCCAGCTGCAGTACATCGGCAAGCTGATGCGCCAAGTCGACCCCGCGCCGCTGCGTGAGGCGGTGGCTGCTTTCAAGTTGGGCCACGCCCACGACCAACTGCGCCTGCACCAACTGGAAGCCCTGCGCAGCCAGCTGATTGAGAGCGACGAGGTGCTGCAGACCTACATCACCGAGCACCCCGGCGTGGACGTGCAGCAGCTGCGCAGCCTGGTGCGTGCAGCCCGCAAGGACGCGGCGGCCCAACCCGAAGTGCGCAGTGGCCGGGGCTTCCGGGAGTTGTTCCAGTTTTTGAAAGAGCAGCCTTGATGCAGCTGCTGCGTGTGGGTTTGCTGAGCTGCAGTGACCGCGCCAGCAGCGGCGTTTACGTCGACCAAGGTCTGCCCAGCCTGCGCACTTGGCTGGGCCGTGCGGTGCGCAACCCCATTCAGTTTGAAGAACGCCTGGTGCCCGACGAGCGCGCCGGCATTGCGAGCGCGCTGCGCGAGCTGGTGGACGTGCACGGCTGCCATCTGGTGCTGACCACCGGCGGTACCGGCCCCGCGCCACGCGACGTGACACCCGAGGCCACGTTGGACGTGGCCGAACGTGAGATGCCTGGCTTTGGCGAGCAGATGCGCCAGATCTCCCTGCGCTTCGTGCCCACGGCCATCTTGTCGCGCCAGGTGGGCGTGTTGCGTGGCCAGTGCTTGATCCTGAACCTGCCGGGCCAACCCAAGGCCATTGCCGAAACGCTGGAAGGCCTGCGGCGTGCAGACGGCAGCTTGGAAGTGCCCGGGATCTTTGCCGCGGTGCCGTACTGCATCGATCTGATCGGCGGCCCCTACATCGAAACCGATGACGCTGTGGTGAAGGCGTTCCGCCCCAAATCCGCGCAGCGGCCGCCCACACCCGCCTGAGGGCCGCCGCCCCCCGCGTGTCCAGCCTTACCCTGAGCCCAATGGGCCTGGGTTTGTGTCACCGTTGGGGCCATGAACGCGCGCCAAATCACCGAAACCCTGCGCGCCAGCAAGTTGTTCGGCACCTTGTCGGAAGACGACCTGACGGCGCTGGTCGAGCGCTTGCAGCTGGTGCAGTTCCAGGCTGGCGAGCAGGTGTATGCCGAGGGCGATGGGGGCGACAGCCTGTTCATCGTGCTCTCGGGGCGGCTGCGCGTGTCGCGCCGCGCGCCCGATGGGGTGCTGATGCTTTACAACGAGCTGCTGCCCGGCGAGTGCATCGGCGCGGCGGCGTTGATGCTGCAGCTGCCGCGCACCGCCAGCTTGTTCGCGCTGCGCGACGCGGTGGTGGGGCGGCTGGATGTGCCTGGCTTTGAGATGCTGCTGCGCCGCAGCCCGTTGGCCTTCAACCGGGTTTTTGCGTTGGCGCTGCACCACTACCTGCGCCACGTGCAGCAGCTGCAAACCGGCCAGCGCGCCCAAACCATCGCAGTGGTGCCGCTGCAGCCAGGTCCTGAAGCCAGCGCGCTGTGCCACAGCCTGAGCGCCGCACTGGGTGCGATGTCGCACACCACGCTGTTGCAACCGCAGGGCGACGCCGCCACCGAAGCCGACGTGGCTCAGGCCATGCTGCACTGGGACCAGCGCGATGCCGAGACCGAGATCGTGCTGGTGCGCGCTGAAGCCAACATGGGCGCCTGGACCCGGATGGCCCTGCGCCAGGCCGACCAGGTGGTGTTCGTGGCCACGCCCAGCCCCAACACACTGCCCGGCGCGCTGGAGCGCCGGCTGCGCGATGAGCCCGGCTTTGAGTACAAGCGCCAACACTTGGTGGTGGCCTACCCTGCCAGCACGCCCAGGCCGCACTCCACACTGCCCTGGCGCAAGGAGCGCGATGCGCTGGAGCGCGTGCTGCCGCTGCGGCTGGGTGTCACCGACGACGCCGCCCGCTTGGCCCGCTTCCTGATGGGCCGCGCCGTGGGCGTGGTGCTGGGCGGGGGCGGGGCGCGCGGCTTTGCGCATTTGGGCGTGCTGCGCGCGATGCATGAGGCCGGCATCCCAGTCGACCTGATGGGCGGCAACAGCATGGGTGCGCTGATCGCCTCGCAGTACGTGCTCGGCCACAGCTTGGACGACATCCGCCAGCGCGTGCTCGACTTCGCCGCCGGCGGCGAGCGGCCGACGCTGCCGGTGGTGTCGCTGTTGTCGGGTCGGCGCATGGAACGCGATATCCGCCGCCTGTGCGACGGCGCCACCGTCGACGGCGTATGGCTGCCGTTTTTCACCGCCGCCTGCAACCTCAGCCGCGCCAGCACCTCGGTGCTGGCACACGGCCCGATGTGGCGTGCGGTGCTGGCCTCCAACAGCCCCGCTGGCCTGCTGCCGCCGGTGTTGTTCGATGGCGATTTGCTGGTCGACGGCGCCATCCTCGACAACGTGCCCGTGGAGGCCATGCGCCAACGGCTAGGGCCGGCGCTGGAGCGGCGGCGCGGCAACGGCATCGTCATTGCCATCGACGTGGACGCGCGCGAGCCGCTGTCGGTGCCCCCCACGCAAGCGCACCTGCGGCCGATGGACAAACTGATGGCCAGCTTCGGCCGCGGGGAGCCCCTGCCGGGCATCGCCGACATCCTGTACCGCGCCGGCCACATGGGCGGCCTGATGCAGCGCAACAAGACCATCGCCATGAGTGACTTCTACCTGGAGCCGCCGGTCAGCGACTTCTCGCTGATGGCCTACAAGCGCGCCCCGGAGATCATCGAGCGCGCTTACGCGCACGCCCAAACCGCCATCGCGGGCTGGGACCGCCAAGCCCTCGGCGCATGAGCGCCCCAAGCGCCTGGCCCGGCGCCGAGCGCCTGCGCCTGGGCGCCGCGCAGCGCGAGGTGCTGCTGGACCAACGCGCCCACCCCGACAGCCCGCACCTGCTGCTGGGCGGCTGTGGCCTGTTGCGCGGCCCGGCCGACGACAGCCTGCTGCGCGCCAGCCTGCGCCAGCTGGCGCAAGAGCAACTCAGCTTGCGCCTGCGCGGTCTGGACCACCAAGGCCAATGGTTGCTGCCCGCTGACCACGAGCCTCCCACGCCCACCGTGCTGGCCGCTGACGGCCTGGACGACAACACCTTGCAGCAACGCCTGCAAGCGCTGTGGCACGACTGGACGCAAGCCCCGCTCGATCTCCTGCGGGAGCCCCCCTGGCGCGTCGCCTGGTTGTGCGCTTCGCCCACACTGCGCGGCATCGTCATCCTGTTCCACCACAGCGTGATGGACGGTTTTGGCACCGCGCAGTTCATGCGACGCTGGGCCGCGCTGTACACCGCCCTGGCCGGTGGCCAAGCGCCCCCCACCGAGGCCACCGAGATCTACCGCGAGGCGCTGCACACGCCACGGCACGACGCCGCACACCGTGCCGCCGATGCGGCCTACTGGCAGGCCGAACACACGCCACTGCCACCGCCCCTGTTCCCTGCGCTGGCCGCCGCCGAGGGGGTGCCCCGGGCCTGCACAGCCAGCCAGACCGTGGTGCGCGCACGCCTCACGGCCTGGGGCCAAGCGGCCTTGGCGCATGGACAAACCGCGTTCGCCACCTTGCTGGCCGCCACTGGCTTGCACTTTGCGCGGCTGCATGGCGTCAGCGACGTGGTCATCGGCGTGCCCGCCTTGAACCGCGGCGGCCGCGCACACCGTCAGGCTCTGGGCATGTACGTGGGCGTGATGCCATTGCGACTGCGCATCGGCGCGCAGCAAAGCACCGCCGAACTGCTGGCCCATGTGGCCCACCAGCTGCACACCGGCCTGCGCCACGCCCACCACCCCGGCAGCGTGCTGGCGCGTGATCTGCACCTGCTGGCCCAAGGTCGGCACAACCTGTTCGATGTGCTGTTGAGCTTCGAGCGACAAGACTATGCCCACCGCTTCGGCCAGGCAGAGCTGACCGATTCCCAGCAACTGTTCAGCGGCCGTGCGCGGTTCCCCTTGAGCCTCACGGTGTGCGATTTCGGTGCCGAGCGAGCCCTGGCCTTCGTGGCAGAGGGCAGCGTCAGTCGCTTCGATGCACGCGGCCTGGAGCTGCTGTTGCGGCGCATCGCGCACATTGCCGACCAACTCAGCCAGCCGCCCGGGGACCCAGCCTCGGCAACCCAGCCCTTGAGTCGGATCACGCTGCTGGACGCCGCGGAACGCCAGGCCGTCCTGGAAGACCCGCACCGCGACCTCGCGCAACTGCATCCTGCCCCGTCCTTCATCGAACGCTTTGATGCGCAAGCCGCCCTGCTGCCCGACGCGCCGGCGCTGGTCTGGGACGGCGGCAGCCAGCCTTACGCCGCCGTGGCTGCACACAGCCGGGCCTTGGCGACGCAGCTGATGCAAGCGGGATTGGTCCACGAGGGCAGCGTGATCGCCCTGGCACTGCCGCGCAGCCCGGCGCTGGTGCAAGCCATGCTGGCCTGCGCGCGCTGCGGCCTGGCCTTCATGCCCCTGGACATGGATGCACCCGACGAGCGCCAGCGCGTTCTGCTGGCCGGCGCCCAGGCCGCCGCGGTGGTGTGTAGGCCCGGCGACGCAGCACGCTGGGCCCCGCTGCACCCCACCGTCTTGCCCTGGCAAGCGCCCGATGCACCCGCGCCAGCCACATCGCCCCAACCCAGCACGACGCTTCCGCCCTACCCGGCTGGAAGCTGCCCCGCCTATGTGCTGTTCACCAGCGGCAGCAGCGGCACCCCGAAGCCCGTGGTGGTGCCGCACGGCGCACTGGCGCGGCGCCTGGCTTGGCTGGCGCGCGCCTGGGCCATCGGCCCGGCCGACCGCAGCCTCCAAGGCACCCAGCCCACCTTCGATCCAGCCTTGATCGAACTGCTGCTGCCCCTCACGCAAGGCGGCAGCGTGGCCTTGGCGGCACCTGGTCGTGTGGCCCCGGCCTCGCTGGCCGCACTGGCGGCGCGCCACGGTTGCACCTTCACAGCCCTGGTGCCCACCACGCTCAGCCGCCTGCTGGATGGCCTGGACGCCCTGCCCGCCGCCGAACGCGCACGCTGGCGGCTGCGCGTGGCCTGCTGCGGCGGCGAGGTGCTGGCGCCGGCCCTGGCGCAACGCTGGCTGCGCAGCACCGGCGCCGCGCTGTGGAACGTCTACGGCCCCACCGAGGCCTGCATCTTTGCCAGCGCCTGGGCCTGCCGGGCCGACGAGACCACCGGCCCCTTGCCCATCGGCCAGCCGGTGGACGACACCCGGCTGTATGTACTGGACGCCGACCGCCAGCCCCTGCCCTACGGTAGCGAGGGCGAGCTGTGGATCGGCGGCCCAGCCCTGGCCCTGGGCTACCTGCACGATGCCGCGCGCAGCGCCCAGGCCTTTGTGCCCGACCCCTTTGTGGCGCTGCCCGGCGCGCGCATGTACCGCACCGGCGATCGCGCTTGGTGGGACGGCCAGGGCCGGCTGCAGTTCGCCGGCCGCGCCGACCGCCAGCTCAAGCTGCGCGGCCTGCGCATTGAGCCGGCCGAGATCGAGGCTGTGCTGCTGGCCCAGCCTGGCGTGCGCGAGGCGCATGTGGAGCCTGTCCGCGAAGGCGACGGCGACGCCGCCCGCTGGGTGCTGCAGGCCTGGCTGAGCCCCGAGAACGCACCCCTGGAGGCGGTGCAGCGGGCCGCGCAAGCGCTGCTACCCATCGCCCTGGTGCCCAGCCGGTGGCTGTGCCTGCCCGCCCTGCCGCTGACGCCGCAAGGCAAGGTGGACAGCGCCGCCCTGCCCGCCGCCACGCAGACCGCCGCGCCGCGGGCCGCGCAAACCCCGCTGGAGACCACCCTGCTGGCGCTGCTGCGCACGGTGCTGAACCACAGCGCCGTGGGCGTGGACGACGACTTCTTCGCCAGCGGCGGCGATTCCCTCGCCGCGCTGGACTGGCTGAGCGCCATCGAAACCCACACCGGCCTGCGACCCAGCTTGGCCCAGTTGGTGGCCGCGCCTACCGTGGCGCGGCTGGCGGCTGCGCTGGGCCCAGCAGCCATCACCATTCCAACAACCTCTGGCGTCACCTGCCAGAGCCTTGAGCTGATGGCCCTGCCGCTGTCGGAGGCACCCGGCCGCCCGATCCTGTTTCTCGCTGCCAGCGGCCATGGCGATCTGCTGCGCTTCCAAGCGCTGGCGAAGTGCCTGCAGCCGCAGCTGGCCGTGCACATGCTGCAACCGCCGGCGGCCTTTCAAGACTCCAGCCTGCATGCCTTGGCCCAGGCGTACGCCGCGCACATCGCCGGCGTCATCGCCAGCCGGCGCCTGGGCAACCCCGTGCTGCTGGCGGGTTTCTCGGTGGGGGGCGTGACGGCACTGGAAACCGCGCGCCAATTGATCCACATGGGCCACGCGCCACAGGCGCTGGTGCTGATCGATTCGGTGTTCCCGCGCTGGCTGTTCCGGCAACCCTGGCTGTGGCGGCTGATGGCCGGGCTGTCACGAAGCCTTTACGTCCAGGAACTCACAATGAACGGGCGCCGCTTGGGTGCCATGTTCAACGACGCCGGCCTGCTGCGCCAAGTGCTGGCGCTGCAGCATTACCGGGTCACGCCGCTGGCCGGTCCGGTGACGCTGCTGCGCACAAGCGGTCTGTCGCGCTGGCAGCGCTGGCTGTTCGGCCCCTGGTTGAAACGCTTGAGCCCCCTTCTGCAAGTGAGAGAAATTCAAGGCATGCACGGATCGATTTTTGAAGCCAGCCGCATCGGCGGCCTGGCCAAAGCCCTGTTGAGCGTGCTGCCCCTGACACCGGCCGATCCGACCCATGGCGATTGAGCCAGCCGGCGACCCCACGCACCGCCTGCGCGTGCTGCTGGCCTTGGTCATCGGCCTGCTGGCGCTGGCGCTGACCTGGCAGTTCACCCCAGCGCGGGCCTGGCTGGAGCCCATACGCCTGATTGCCGAGCTGCGTGCCGTGGCAGCCAGCCTGGGGTTGCCCATGGTGCTGGCGCTGTTTGTGCTGGCCAGCAGCTTGGCGGTGCCCTTGTCGCTGCTCACCTTGCTGATGGTGCTGGCACTGGGGCCTTGGCCGGGCGCACTGCTCACCCTGCTGGGCGCCAGCCTGTGCGCCATGCTCACCTTCGGGCTGGGCCGCTGGCTGGGCCAAGCAGCGGTGGCACGCTGGGCCAACCCCAAGTTGCAAGCGCTGAACCAACTGGCCGCGCGGCGCGGCCTGCTGGCCGTGATTGCGGTGCGCCTGGTGCCCGCCGCTCCGTTCGCGGTGGTGAACTTAGGCCTGGGCACCACCCGCATCGGCTGGGCCGATTTGCTGCTGGGCAATGCCATTGGCATGCTGCCCATGGTGGGCGTCACCGCCTGGGCTGCTCCGCAGATCTTGGCCCAACTGCAGCACCCCAACCGCTGGGGGCTGGCGGCCTTGCTGGCGCTGCTGGGCGCCTTGGCGCTGGGCACGTGGGGGGTGCGGCGCTGGGTGCAACGGCTCTGAACCTCGCGCCAAACACCAAGGCGGTTACCGTTCGACCCTATGCCCACGATCACACGCATTGCCCTGCTTCGCCACGGCGAAACCGACTGGAACCTGGCTGGCCGCCTGCAAGGCTGGACCGACATCCCCCTCAACCCCACCGGCCAGGCGCAAGCCGAGCGGGCGGCGGCGCTGTTGGCCGCTGAGCCGCTCACCGCCATCATCAGCAGCCCGCTGTGGCGCGCCCGCCAAACCGCCGGCGCCGTGGCCGACCGCCACCAACTGCCCCTGCACCTGGATGAGCGGCTGCGCGAACGCCACCTCGGTGTGCTGCAAGGCCTCACCCGCGACGAGGTGCGGCAGCAGCACCCGGACATCAGCCAGCACCTGGACGAACGCCGCGCCAGCTACCAGCCGCCCGAGGGCGAATCCTTCGCCACCTTCAGTGCACGCTGTGTGGCGGCCTTGCACGACGCCTTGGACGCCCACGCTGGCGGCACGGTCCTGCTGGTGGCCCACGGCGGCGTGCTGGATGCCATCCACCGCCACCTGAGTGGCACGGCACCGGAGGCCGCGCGGCAGATCAGCCTGCCCAACACCAGCTTGAACTGGCTGCGGCACGATGGCCGCCAATGGCACCTGGACCAGTTCAGCCCCAGCCCGACACAAGCCCGCAGCGCCGTGCCAAACGACATCGGCGCTTGACCGCCTCCAACGCCACACCCACGCACAGCCCAGCCATGAAAACCATCCAACTGCACGCCGTTGGCGGCCCCGAGCAACTGCAGCTGTGCGAGCTGCCTGAGGCCGAGCCCGGCCCCGGCGAAGTGCGCATCCGCCACCACGCCATCGGCCTGAACTACATCGACGTCTACCAGCGCA